>JAHHTM010000045.1 GCA_020024675.1 Muricomes sp. | reverse complement strand
CATGAACACTGGGTTTTCCAAATACAAGGCTCACAGGTCTGAGTGTACTTTCGAGAAAAAGCAAAACCTGTGATTTCCGTGGTAGTTTCTGTTAGCTCCTGCGATTCCTGTCAGCGGTTTTTTACCCGTTTTGCGTTTACTTTTGCATTTTGGAGAGAATTTGGGAGAGAAGATTTTGACCCTAAAAAAGGAGCAAAGCAATGAAAAAACAAGATTTAAAGGCCATCTGTGACCAGATGTTTTCCGAATATCCGGACATCGTAACCGTCAGACAAGTGCAGAAAATGCTGGGTTGCAGCCGTATTTTCGTCTATAATCGCATCAATGAGGGGAAGCTTCCGGCGATACGAATCGGCCGCGCATTCAAAATCCCGAAGATGTGCGTGACCCAATAATTGCTGCCAAATGAGAAGGTTGTGGAGCCGGATTCGAGCTCAAAAAAGTCTCGCAGATTAATTTTATTTTTATAATAAAAAGACAATCAATTTCTCGTTTGAAATCAACTGTCTTTCCTATGTCTTATTCAATTTTTCCAAGTGATAATGGTATAATTTATATCACACCATGTAAAATGTGGTTTTTCCTTGTAAATACAGCGTTTTCCGCTTGCTAGTGTATATTGTCTCTTGTTTTTTGTGCTCTCCTTGTTAGATAACGAGGGCTTAATCTTCGCTCGCCACAGGCTCGCTCACAGACGAAGTGAACCAGTCACTTGTAAGATATGGCAGAAAAATCTGAGAGATTTTCCTGCCACCGTGTCTGGATCACTCCGCCTGCACAACTAATGATATAGCATTACTAAAAGAGAAAAAATTGTATGTTATTACTCTTTTGAAAAAAATACAAGTTCTTTGCTATTTATACTTATTTACCCAATAAGATTTTACAGGTATTCTTCTCCTCTTTATATCTTCCATAAATTCTTCTTTGTCGATATTACTATCGATAGTAAATAATTTTTCCCTATTTACATATACGCATATAGAACCTTTCTTTCTCTCACAATATGTAATATCTTCAAAACGAAAAGTTCTCTTTCTCCCAAAAGTTGAACGCCATGTAATTTCATCTCCGTTAACTTCAAGTTTCCACATTATCATATTCAATGAGCCGATTAAAGAAACAATAAAGAAAATGCCAAACACCAAAGGCGGAAATAAGTCATCCTGTTGGATAGCACTTGCTACCGTAGCTCCTCCAAACAGAAATACAGCTACAATAAAAATTATAGTAAGCATTTTTTCAGTCTTTATTATATAATGTGTCCTAATTCTTCCGTTTTTCCGCTCTTCCTCTCGCTCTTTAGCTCTCTTTTGTTGACATTTTACGATATACCTCAATATAGCAAATACAACTAAATACGGCACAACTTGTATAAATATTTCAAAAAGCGATTTGATAAATCCCATTATAATCACTCTAAACGTTTATTTTGTTAATATATTTGAAATTATATCACTTCAAATATGCAATGTCATTATTTTTCTTCTGCCTGTCAGAATATTTTTATCCCATGCATTGTCAAGAGTGTAAACATTGCTTACGCAACAAGCTCTTGACAACTCATGTTCTAAAAAATGGTAGATAATCAAGCAGAAAAAGGACAGTTATGCTGTGTTACAGCAACAAAAAGACATCTCATATCCTGTATGAAATGCCATTTTACTTTTCTTTATGCTATTTTCTTTGTCGTTTCAAGGTTCTTTCAATCGTAGTAAATTAGTGGTAAATTTCTTCTTTATTTTTCTTTTTATTGTTTAAAGTTCCTGTGTTTATGCAGATAATCAGATTTTTACTCTTTTTTTGGATATAAAAACTCCGGGTGTTCCCCCTCTTTATGAGGAAATTTATTAAAAGTTTATTATATATCTACTTGAAAATTACATGTTATGGTGGTATAAATATGTATGGAAAAAACATAATAAAATGCGAGGAAGAAAGAATGAATCAATCCAATCATATAACCAGTTCCTATTCTCTTACAGAAGAAATTACGGATCTGGTGCGTGAACGAATATTAAAGGGAACTTACAAAATTGGAGAGAAGATAAAAGAGTCACAGATAGCAGAAGAATTTGATGTAAGCAGAACACCAATCAGAGAAGCATTTAAGAACCTTGAAATGGAAGGATTAATTGATTATATACCAAATCGTGGCTGTTTTGCAAAAGGCTTTACTAAACGGGATATTGAAGATATTTATTTAATCAGGAAAGCATTGGAAGTTTTAGCGGTAGAATGGGCTACCCTGCGAATCAGTGATGAGCAGATTAAAGAACTGGAAAATCAATGTGATATGATGGAGTTTTACACCATAAAAGAAGAAGGTGAAAAAGCGCATTCCACAAATGCGGGATTCCACGAAGTAATCTATAGAGCCACAGGTAGCAGATTTATGGCTCAGGCGCTTCGCTCTTATAAAACATATATTGATGAGACAAGAAAAGTGGTTTTCTACAACAAGGAATATCTTAATGAAGTTTTAAGTGAACACAGAGAAATTCTGGAAGCAATAAAGGCACGTGATGTTGAAGGTGCAAAAGAAGCTATGGCGAACCATTTAGACGGATCAAAGAGAAGAGCTGAACTTGTATATAAGTTATAATAAAAGACCGATAATGAGATATCCCTCATTGTCGGTCTTTTTGCATTATTTATTTTTCTATGAATACAAGTTCTATAATATCTTTATCCTTTAATTTTGTTGCAGATAAAGAACCGTCACATTTTTTATCGTTGACTTTTACAATCCAGTGGCTTGTATCAAAGAAATCTCCATTCATGATGTTATTTACGTTTGTAACTTTTTCATTATCTTTATCAAAATCAAAAGGCATATCTGACGCTTCAATAAACAGATTTATTGCATCAAGAACGGCAGAATCTTCAGGAACTCTGAATTTTTTCTTTTCATAATCTTTAAGCATTACGTCTTCAGGATAATCAATACGAATTGTAATATTGATATTTTCTGTTGCTGCAGGCTGCTCTTCCCTCTTCTCCTGATTACCTTTAAATGCAAAAGACAGAAAGGTTACACATAAAATAATTCCTACAGCTACAAAAATAATTAATTTTTTATCAGTCATTTGTATTCCCCTTTTCTACATCTGCATATTTATAAGCAGATTAAACATTTCATTCATATTTTCTTCTTCGGCATCGTATATAACCTGTCCGCCTGTAATGACCATTTCTGCGTGAAGCCTTGAAAAAGTCTTAAGTGTACAATCAAAGAGATTTTCCGTAAATACAGTGAAATTTGCAATTTTGCCTTTTTCAATGGAGCCGAGATTGTTACTTTCACCGATAATTGCAGCAGCGTTACAGGTAAGATGATCAATGGCTTGTTTTATATTTGCACTGTGGCTGAATACGGAATTATTCAGTGTATCGGAAGAAAATGTGGTACAGAATGTATCCGCATACCGGTATTTCATCAATTCTTCCTGAGTGAGCTTTATATCTGAAGCAATAACCAGTGTGTTTTTTAAATAACCTTTAGAACGCAGAGTATCAAAAACAGTATATGTTTTAATCAGTGTTTCTTTGTCCAATGCATCAATGTGTATGTTGTACCCTTTATCTGCAACAGACAGGCATAGTTTGTTCAGTTCATCCTGAGAGAAGAAAGAAAGGCTCTCCGGACCGCCTGCTTCAATTTTAATAAAATTATAGTTCATCAGGTCATTTAGGTCTCCGGTGAATGTGTTCTGATATTCCAGAATGGAAAGAAGAACATCGGTATCTAAAGGACAGTTAATGTAAAGACTTCCATAAAAACCCTTTTTTGGAGGACAGCTATCCCCTACCCGTTCAAGGATAGCGTTGCAGTACAGCTTGTCAAAACATATCGGTGAAGCATAATTAAATATTGTAGTAATTCCCTTGTCTGTCAGGCGTTCTTCCTCTTCTTCTATTTTATCTCTCAACTCATCAGTATCAAAAACCATAAGTGCCTCTAAAATAAATAAAAGAGATGGTACCTGTATATCTGCATCTTCACATGTAGTTTTCACTATTTCTGTGGCTATAGAATTAAGCCATATGTGTATACCATCAATTCCAAGTGCAATGATAGGACAGTCTGTCTCTATTTCGTCAAGCAGTTTACTTTTTTCTTCATGAGTAACGTAATCTTTTAATATGGACTCATGAAATCCATAAATAAAGGCGGTTTCTCCATCTGATATAGTATCACAGTAGTTGGTGATTTCTCCTAAAACCGTATCAAGATCCCATATAGGGTCAACTTCAAGGTAAGTGTTCCTGAATACTTCCAGAATTGTAGAAGAATGAGCATCGATAAATCCCGGAAACACATACTTTCCGTCTAAATCGATAACAGATGTTGTATCATTTATAATTCCCGTCATACCTTCTTCCTTGCCGACTGCAAGGATTCTCCCATCTTTGCAGGCAACAGAAGATGCCCGTGGAAGATTTGTGTCCTGAGTATAAATATTGCCGTTAATAAAGACAGTATCTGCGCTGACAGCTTCGTTTGAAACGTTAATGCTCATAACATGCCTCCTTTTAATTTATCAATCTAATATATAATTATAGCATAATGAGTCATTTAAAAAAACAGCTGAACAGTAAGTTTGAAAATAATATAATATAAATAAATTTTAATTATATAGCTGGAGGATGGAATGAAAATAGAAACCTTTGAAAAAACTGTTAAAGTAAGAGACTATATTGAGAACTATGTTAATGTTGAGGAGTTTCTGGAATACTGTAAAGCATGCAAGAATTATGAAAAAATCTGGGCATGTCCGTCCTATGACTTTAATCCTATAGACTATTGGAAGAAATATGAGACACTTTATATTATCGGAAAGAAAATTTATAGCGAAGGAATTAATGATGATGCAACGTGGCATGAGATATATCTGACAGAAAAACATAACCTTTCTCAGGAATTATATGCAAAAGAAAAAGAAAAACCGGGCAGCGTTTCTCTATGTGCCGGTAGCTGTGATCTCTGTATAGAGTCAGGCTGTACCAGAAGTTCAGGAAAAGCATGTAGATACCCGGATAAAATGAGATATTCAATTGAATCATTAGGCGGAAATGTAGGGCTTACTGCAAGTAAGTTACTTGGTATTGAATTGCAATGGATGAAAGAGAATTCAATACCGGACTATTTTGTACTTATTGCAGGATTACTATATTAATTAATATGGAATATCCGCTACACTATTAAGTATAAGTCTTGGTCTATATGGGAAATTATCAATTTCCGTTTTGTCGGTTACGCCGGAAAGGACGAGAATCGGATCAAGACCGCTTTCTACTCCACCGATGATATCTGTATCCATTCTGTCGCCAATCATGGCTGTTTCTTCAGAATGAACGCCTAATAGACGTAGTCCTGTTCTCATCATCAGAGGATTAGGTTTTCCTACGAAGTAAGCCTGCTTGCCTGTGGCCATTTCAATTGGAGAAATCAAAGCACGGCATGCAGGAATAATTCCTCTGTTTGAAGGACCTGTCATATCAAAGTTTGTTCCGATTAGTTTTGCACCGTTTCTTACGAGATCAACAGCTTTGCATATTGTTTCATAGTTATAGCTTGGACTCTCTCCCACAATAACATAATCAGGATTTTTGTCGGTAATTACTACTCCGCATTCATAGAGAGCTCCGAAAAGACCCGGTTCACCGATAACATAAGCACTACAGTGTTTAGTTTGTTCGCTTACGAACTTTGCAGTAGCAAGTGCACTTGTATAAAAATGGCTTTCATCTACATCAAGCCCCATAGTCTGTAATTTTAATTTTAATTCTAAAGGAGTTTTTCCACTGTTATTTGTCAGGAACAGGAATTCTTTATTGTTCTCCTGCATCCAGTTAACAAATTCCTTTACACCGGGTAATAATCTTCCTCCCCAGTAGATTACACCGTCCATATCACAGATAAATCCTTTTTTGGCTCTTAATTTTTCCATAAATACCTCCCTTTTTTATCTTACTATAACTTATTTCTTATTCTCATATAATATATCAAAAATATAAAATATGGTACTGTTTTTTTCTATAATTTTTCGTACAATACTAAAAAAATCCGACTGTAGTAAAGTCGGATTTTTCATATCTAATATAATGAATATATTAACGAACAAGAGTATAAATTCTGATTGCAAATAATGCGGCAGCAACCCACATAACAACCGGAATATCTTTAAACTTACCTGTTAACATCTTCAGGATAACCCATGCAAGGATACCGAACATAATTCCGTTTGCGATGGAATATGTAAATGGCATCATAATCAGTGCAAGGAAACCGCCAAGTACATCAGCGATATCTCCATCAAATTTCATGTTCTTTACAGAACCAATCATAAGAAGTCCAACCCATACTAATGCAGGTGTAGTAGCAAATGCAGGGATAGCTAAGAAGATTGGTGCAAAGAATAAAGCGATAATGAACAGAACAGCTGTAGTTACAGCAGTAAGACCTGTTCTACCACCATCTGCAACGCCGGCACTTGATTCAACATAACTTGTTACAGTAGAAGTACCTAAGCATGCACCGAGAATAGTTCCACATGCGTCAGCCATTAAAGCACCTTTAACTCTTGGAAGATTTCCGTCTTTATCTAATAAGTTACCTTTCTGAGCAACACCGATCAATGTACCTACAGTATCGAATAAGTCAACATATAAGAAGGAAACAACGATAATGATAAAATCAATAACGTGCTGTCCAATCCAGGTAAAGTCGAACTGGAATGCTAAAGGAGCAACAGGAACGAAGCTTCTGCCACTGAATGAAGGGAATAATGAAAATGCGCCAACTTCAGGGTTAACTACATACCAGCCTGTAGCCTGTGCAATCATACCTAAAACCCATGTAGCAAGAATTCCGATAAGGATATATCCTTTAACTTCGAAATGATATAAAACAGCGACGATGATAAGACCTACAAGAGCAAGAATCATCTGAGGTGTAGCGAATGATCCTAAGTCAACTAATGTTGCATCGCTTCCGATTACGATTCCGGCACCTTTTAAACCGATTAAAGTAATAAACAGACCAATACCTGCTGTGATACCGTATTTCAGGTTTTCAGGCACATCGTTAACTAATTTTTCTCTGAAATTGCAAAGTGAAAGCAGTACGAAAACAAGACCTTCTACTAATACTGCAACTAATGCGATTTTCCATGGATCCTGAACACCCTGTTCTGCAAGTGGAATGCAGACTGAAAATGCGAAGTAAGCATTAAGTCCCATACCTGAAGCAAGAGCGATAGGATAGTTAGCAAAGAATGCCATAAATAATGTGGCGATTGCAGCTGAAACTGCAGTTGCAGTAAATACAGCGGCACTATCCATTCCGGCAACACTTAAAATATTAGGGTTAACCGCAAGGATATAAACCATAGAAAGGAAAGTTGTAATACCGGCAATGATTTCTGTTTTCACATCAGTACCGTGTTCTTTTAACTTAAATAATTTCTCCATTGTGAACTCCTTTTTTAAACTTAATTAATAAAACAAATCATCTTTAATTATATACGTATAAAATTTAAAAACAATAAAAAGAAAGAGAATTTTGAAGAAAAGGAATTTTTTTTTAATAAAAAAGGCAGAAAAATGCTAAAAACACGAACGAATAAGAAAATAAAAGTGTAAATGTTCATAAAAAAGCCCTGTTCGAAAAATGAACAGGGCGATAGCTGTTTTGTTAACGTACGTATACCTTAGGAAGTCTCTGTCCGAAAGCACAACAGATTTCATAGTTTATTGTACCTGTTGCTTCAGCAATGTCATCTGCCAGAATTGTATGTACTCCATTAGAACCCATGACGATGACTTCATCCCCTACTTTTACATTAGGAACATTTGAAACATCAATCATACACTGATCCATACAGATATTTCCGGCTATCGGGCAAAGAATACCGTTTACAATCACCTTTGCCTGTGAAGAGTATGGACGAGGATATCCGTCTGCATAACCTAAAGCGATAGTTGCAATTCTTGAAGGCTTTTCTGAAATGTATTTTCTGCCATAGCCTACAGAGAAATCTGCAGGGACATCTTTAAGATGTACAATATTTGCTTTTACAGACATTACAGGTTTTAATGAAAGTTCTTTTTTATCAACTTCGTTTGAAGGATAGCAGCCATAAAGAATGATACCCGGTCTTACTGCATCGAAATGAATTTCTGGAAGTTCCATGATTGATGCGCTGTTTGCAAGTGTTTTCATTGGGATTTCAATTCCTGCCTGAAGTAGCGC
>JAHHTM010000044.1 GCA_020024675.1 Muricomes sp. | reverse complement strand
CTCCAATGTATACAAGTAAACCACAATTAGAACGTTCCGGAATGGGATTCTCCTTTATGGAAGCTTTTATGGATCAACTGAAGGTTTATTCAAAACCAGGAAAAGGAACAAGAGTCTGGATGCAGAAAACAATTGGCAAAGGAAGAGAGGTATGGACCACACAATCGCTTTAATTCAAAGATCACACAAAGGGGATAAAAAAGCGAGAGAACAATTGGTAGAAGAAAATGTAGGGTTAGTCTGGTGTATTGTAAAACGATTTTATGGAAGAGGAACAGAACCAGAAGATTTATTTCAAATAGGCAGCATAGGACTTTTAAAAGCAATTGATAAATTTGATACATCATATGATGTTAAATTTTCTACCTATGCAGTTCCAATGATTTCTGGAGAAATCAAACGTTTTTTAAGAGATGATGGCATGTTAAAAGTCAGTAGATCTTTAAAAGAGTTATCGTTAAAGATATTTAGAGCAAGGGAAAAACTGATTGTTGAATATGACAGAGAACCTACGTTGGAAGAACTTTCAAAAGAGATTGAAGTAGATAAAGAAGAGATTGCACAGGCACTGGAAGCTGGAGGGGAAGTAGAATCGTTGTACACGCCGGTATACCAAAAAGAGGGAAATGAACTCTGTCTTGTGGATAAAGTTGAAGAAAAAGAAGAATATGTGGAAAAAGTTGTCGATAAAATGTTTCTAGAACAGTTGCTTAGAAACCTTAATAAGGAAGAAAGAAAACTTATTTATTTACGATATTTTGCAGAAGAAACACAAAGCGTGGTCGGGGAAAAAATGGGAATTTCACAAGTACAAGTTTCAAGAATGGAAAAAAAAATACTTTCCAGATTAAGAAATCTTGGAATGGGTGGAATAAAAAATTAAAAAAACCAGATAATAACCTTATTATTTAAGGAAAGGCTGGTCAATATGAAAAAGACAAATATTGTAGGATGTGTGGTTGCTATAATTCTGGTGATTTTGCTGGCAGGCATTGTATACTGTTGTATCAAGGCAGGAGCAGAATCTGAAAATGAAAAAGGATATCTTATAAGACAGATACAGGAGGAGCACTATGTCAGCCGAGCATGATAGGGTTTACATTAAAGGAGATAGAAATGTAGAGGTAAATAAAAAAGAGGTGACATTGGGAGATGTTCTTGAAATAGAAAGTAGTAATCCAACACTTGCGATAAAATTAAAAACACTGAAACTACTAAAAATTCAGGATACAAAATCAGGGAGATATGTAGTTTCTATTTTGAAAATTATAAATTGTATCCATCAAAACTATCCGGCTGTTGAAGTTTACAATATGGGTGAGCCAGATTTAATCATTACCTATGAAGAACAGAAGGCTGCTGGGAAAGTATTGTATTTGATCAAAACAGTCTTGGTTGCATTTGTAACTTTTTTCGGGGCGGCATTTTCGATCATGGCATTTCACAATGATATATCCATAACAAAATTATTTGGAAATATATATGAAATGCTTACAGGGGTAAAGTCATCAGGATTTACAATCTTAGAAGTGTTTTACTCGATAGGATTGACAATTGGAATCTTAATCTTTTTCAATCATTTTGGAAAGAAAAAATTTACAAAAGATCCTACACCAATGGAAGTACAGATGCGCCTGTATGAAAATGACATTCAGACAACATTGGTAGAAGATGCATCTAGAAGGGGGCAGGAAAAAAATGTGGATACAAAAGATACTTCTGGCATTTATTGGTGTTAGCTTTGGAATGGCTTCTGCATGTGGTTTATTTGCATTTATTGTAGAACTTGGAATTGTTGCTGATTTTGCAGATCGAACGCATACAGGGGGAAAAATTATGTTTTATGAAGACTGCATTGCAGCAGGAGGCATTTTGGGAACAATCTTGTCAGTGTTTCCGGTTACGTTCCATTTTGGACAAGTGTTATTAGCTGTTGTGGGAATTTTTTCTGGTATCTTTGTTGGGTGTTGGTCTATGGCACTGGCAGAAATTTTGAATGTTTTTCCTATATTTATCAGAAGATTTAAATATGTAAAATATATTGAGGTTGTAATCCTTAGTATTGCATTTGGAAAAGGAATAGGCGCTTTTATTATATTGTTTCAAAAATGGTAGAGAAAATGGTTTCAGATTAAAATCTGGAACCATTTTTGTGATTAGAAAAGATTGAAAAACCAATATATGAGACCGAGAATCCAGGAAGTAAAAATACCATAGAGTATTACGGGTCCTGCGATAGTAAAAATTTTACAACCGATACCAAATACCTGACCTTCTTTTTTGTATTCGATAGCAGGTGCAGCAACGGAATTTGCAAATCCAGTAATTGGAACAAGAGCTCCTGCACCACCCCATTTTGCAAGAGTGGGATAAACATTAATCCCTGTGAGCAGGACACTTAAAAGTATTAGTAGTAACGAAGTCCAAGATGAACAGACATCTTTAGGGAGGCTTAAAGATTTACAATAGTGAAAGATGATCTGCCCGACAAGACATATACTCCCACCTGTGATAAAAGCTTTCAACATATTAAAATATACATTGTGCACGGGAGTCTTTCCTTTTACATACTCTTCATATCGTTTTTGCTGTTTCATTTTTGCTATTTTATCCATGAAAAATCTCCTTTACTGAAAAGAATTATATATAGTATGTACATAAAAAAATAATATATTCTTAATTGAAAAAAAATGGGTCAGTTGTTAAAATGAATGAGTGTATAGCCACTGAAAATGAAAGGAAGAGTATTACAAATGGAAATAGAAGAAACAAAAGGTACGTTAGAAAATCCAGAGAGAATTTTGGAACAAATGGAACCATTTATGCAGCTGATGATGAAATACAGATGTGCACTTATGGAAGTTGAGACAAAATTAAATGTGTTAAATGAAGAATTTGCGATGCAGCATAACAGAAATCCATTTGAGGCAATCAAATCGAGAATTAAAACACCAACTAGTATTATAGAAAAATTAAAAAGAAAAGGATATGAGCTTACGATAGAAAGTATCGAGCAAAACTTGTTTGATATTGCGGGAATTCGTGTAATATGTTCTTTCCAGGATGATATATATTCAATTGCAAAAATGCTGACATCTCAGGACGATATTATTTTGCTTCAGGAAAAAGATTATATAAAAAATCCAAAGCAAAATGGGTATAGAAGTTTACATTTGATCCTTGATATTCCGATTTTCCTGGCAAAAGAAAAGAAACATATGAAAGTAGAAGTACAGTTTCGTACAATAGCTATGGATTTCTGGGCCAGCCTGGAGCATAAACTGAAATATAAAAAGAATATAGACAATCCGGAATCAGTTATGCTTGAGCTAAAAGAGTGCGCAGATGTGATCTCTGCTACTGACAAAAAGATGCAAAGTATTCGAGATACTATAGAGAAAAACATGATTTAAGCACGAAAAAACGATAAATTTGTACACTTTTTCGTTTTGACGAGATAAAGTGGTTGATTTTTGGTCAGATTTTTAGTATAGTTTAATACATAAATTTAAGGGAGGTTTATTTATGAAGAAAATCACAAAAAAAGTTAGTCTTCTGCTAGCAGGATGTCTTTTAGCAGGATCTATGCTTACAGCATGTGGTGGATCTAAAGATGGAAAAGCACCTTCAGGAACACTGGTTCTTGGAGAAAATGAATTTAACGGATTATTTAATCCATTCTTTACTTCATCAGCTTATGATAAGGATGTATATAATAAGGTAGTTGAGACTTTAATCAACAATGATCGTCAGGGTGAACCAATTGATGGAGTCTGTAAATATGAAACACCAGAAGTTATCAAAAAAGATGACGGAACATCACAGACAGTTTATACATTTACAATTAATGACAATGTAAAGTTTTCTGATGGAAGTGAACCAACATCTGATGACATTATTTTTGCATTAAAAGTTTTTTGTGACCCAACTTATGATGGAAAATCATCTACATCTACACTTCCAATCGTTGGTGTAAAAGAATATCGTTATGATGATCCTAATTACGCTTCAGCACTTGCAGAAATTGACAATATGGTCGCTGCATTTGATCCGGCAAATGCACCAGAAGATGTAGTAAAAGCAGCAGCAGAAAGTCTTGTAGAAGATTATGGAATTGAACTTTCTCAGGCAATGCCAGGTGGAGAATTCTATGAATCTGATACAGTTGGATTATTACCAGAATTTTATAGAAAATCTCTTGAAAAAGCTTATATCGACAAGAATATGGCAGAAGGTGGAAATAAGGTTTCTGAAATTGCTGGTGTAGAAAGAGTTGACGACAAAACAGTTAAGATTACTCTTGACGGAGTTGATCCAACAGCCATTTGGGAATTAGGAGGACTTCCACTTGTACCAGCTAAATATTATGGCGGTGAGTTTGAAAAGGGAGACCTTAGCAAAGTTAAAGAAAAGAATGGAGAACCAATGGGTACAGGTCCATTCGTATTCAAATCATATGAAAACAATGTTGTTACATTAGAAGCAAATACACACTACTACAAAGGAACACCTAAGATTGGAAAAATAAAATTCCAGGTTGTAGATGAAAGTACAAAACTTGAAAATGTAAAACTTGGTAACTGTGATATTTCTGACCCATCAGCTTCTAAAGAAATGGTAGAAAAAGTAGATGCTGCCGGAATGCACAAAGAATTAGTTGAAAACCTTGGTTATGGATACATTGGTATCAGTGCTGAGAGAGTTGAAAAAGAAGTTCGTAAAGGTCTTATGTGCCTGATGAACAGAGAACCAGCAATTGAAGCATACTATGGTGACTTGGCTACAGTTATTGAAAGACCAATGTCAATCGTATCATGGGCTTATCCAGAAGATGCAAAACCATACTATACATATAGTAAAGATGAAGCACTTGAGCATTTCAAAAAAGCAGGTTATACACAGGAAGGTGGAAAACTTGTAAAAGATGGTAAACAGCTTAGCGTTGAGATCTACGTTGGAGATCTTGCAACACATCCATCAGGCCCTATCATCACACAGATGAAAGCAGATTTAGAATCATTAGGTGGAGAACTTGTTATTCAGGATGTTGCACCAGATGTATTATTTGATAAGATGAATACATATACAGCTGATATGTGGGTTGCAGCATGGCAGGCAACAATTGATCCTGATATGTACCAGCTTTATAATTCACAGTCAAACGACAACCCATATCGCATTAAAAATGCAGAACTTGATAAACTTATGATGGAAGCTCGTACAACACTTGATATTGAAGAGCGTAAGCCATTATATCACAAAGCATTAGATATTATTATGGATGAAGCAGTTGAGATGCCAGTATACCAGAGAAAAAATATGTATATCTTTAATCCAGCTAATATTGATGTAGAGACACTTGCAAAAGACCAGACACCATTCTATAAATGGAATGTTGAAATTGAAAATCTTCAGATGGTCAAATAAACCCGATTAATTTAATGAAGAGTAATGCGTGAATATTGCCGTCGGATTCGGCACAAAGCTATTTGTATCCGACGGCAGTATTCTGCTATTTATAAAAATAATATATACAGACATCTAAAACAGATAGTTGTTATAGAATTTGTGGATGAAAACTAAGAAGATCCAATATATAACTTTGAAAATTATATAATTTCGAGAGAAATTATGTTTTATGAATATATACCAATGGGTAGTATATGAAAGGTAGAACTTAAATATGAAACAATATGTTATTCGTAGGTTACTGATCGGCATATTTGTCTTATTTGGTGTTTCAGTTATTTTGTATTCACTTGTAAGACTTATGCCAGGTGACTATGTTCAAAACGCGACAGCAGGGAATCCTAAGATTACCCAGGAGATGCGAGACAATATGCGCCGTGTTTACGGCTTAGATACTGGTATTGTAGAAGGATACGTAAAGTGGATGGGAAAAGCAATTACGGGAGATCTTGGAAATTCTTTCGTGTATGATAAACCAGTTACAGATGTTATTTCAAGCAAGATGTGGAACTCATTTGCTCTTTCAGCAATTGCATTTGTTATACAGATTATGCTTGCGATACCGCTAGGTATCATTTCGGCGACGAAACAATATTCAAAACTTGATTACACACTTACAACATTTGCGATGGTCGGAATATCAATGCCATCCTTCTTCCTGGCGGCGATTTTGCAGCGCTTTTTTGCAATCGGCTTGAAATGGTTCCCACTATCAGGTATGGTAACAGCCAGGGAAGATTTCGAAGGATTTCGACATATTCTCGATGTGGGCTGGCATTATATACTGCCAGTAATTGTTCTTGCAGTTATCAGCACAGGTGCATTGATGCGTTATACAAGAACCAATATGCTTGAGGTATTAAATGCAGATTATATACGTACAGCTCGTGCGAAAGGACTTTCTGAACATAAAGTTATTTATACACATGCATTTAGAAATACTTTAATTCCAATTGTTACACTGGTTGGAGGAATGCTTCCAAGTCTTTTCTCAGGATCTATGATCACAGAAACAATCTTTGCAATCGACGGTATTGGAAACACGGCATATAATTGTCTGAAACAAGGAGATATTCCTCTGGTTATGGGATTTAATATGTTCCTTGCAATACTGACACTTTTAGGTACACTGATCTCTGACATTTTGTATGCAGTAGTCGATCCACGTGTACGTTACAATTAAAGATAATATTACTGAGAAAGGAATTCCGAAAATGAAAAATGTGAAAGCGGATCCACTTAAGTTCAAAGAATCAGAACTTAGGGAGGATACTAGTTTTGAAGGAAATGCAGCGATTCTGTCTCCGACACGACTGATATTAAAGCGCTTTTTCCGCAATAAACTTGCAATTGTAGGTCTGGTAATTTTAGGTACTATCTTATTATTTTCAATTTTTGGACCAATGCTGTCTCCATATGGAGAATATGAAATGTTCTATACACATAACGGACAGGAAGTAAGTAATACAGAAGGGTACGACCTTACACAGGCTGGAGTTGCATTAATGAATAAAGCTCCAATGTCAAAAACTCACTGGTTAGGTACTGATAAAGATGGTTTCGATATTCTGACACGTCTTATGTATGGTGGAAGAATTTCCTTAATGATCGGAATCGTCGTTGTAGGTATTGAGCTTTTGATCGGTGTGTTACTTGGAGGTGTTTCCGGATATTTTGGAAAGAAAGTAGATATGGTCATCATGCGTATTGTAGACATCGTATTCTGTATTCCTACAATGCCAATTCTTATGATATTAGGTTCAATTCTTGTAACTTTAAAAGCGCCACAACAGCTTAAGATCATGTTCCTGATGTTATCAGTTGGTCTTCTTGGCTGGGCTGGTGTTACTCGTCTTGTAAGAGGACAGATTCTTACACTTCGTGAGCAGGAATTTATGACCGCAACAGAGGCAATCGGTCTTAGCACAGGCCGCAAGATTTTTAAACATCTTATTCCAAATGTAATGCCACAGCTTATTGTCTTTACTACACTTGGTATCGGTGATGTTATTCTTCTTGAAAGTGCACTTAGCTTCTTGGGCATGGGGGTTCCATATCCATATGCTTCTTGGGGCAAGATTGTTAACCTGGTTAATGATCCAATTATTATGACTGACTATTTAAATATGTGGGTTCCAGCTGGTCTGTTAATTTTGATCACAGTTCTTGCATTCAACTTTGTTGGTGATGGCTTGCGAGATGCATTTGACCCTAAGATGAAAAGATAGTTTGAATTGAACTTATGACTATCCAAGAGAAAGGTAAGGATTCTATCGTGAATAGAAATGATGAAAAAAAATTGGAAGCGAAGGAAAACAAAGCGCGCTTAAAACAAATTAAAAAAGTAAATAAGGCCGCAAATAAAGCTTATCGCAACCAGAAAAAAATATATAACAGTAAAAATACAGATCCGTCTGTATACAGAGCTGAGATGAAAAACGAAGATAACCTTCTGGAAATAGACGGACTTAAAACATGGTTCTACACAGATACAGGAGTTGTAAAGGCAGTAGATGGCGTAACCATTAATATTCCAGCAGGAAAAACAGTTGGTATTGTTGGAGAGTCTGGGTGTGGAAAGAGCGTAACATCAATGTCAACGATGCGTCTTGTTCAAGGACCTGCAGGACAAATTGTAGATGGAGCTATTCGTTTCCGTAAAGTAAATGGAGAGGTAGTTGATCTTACGAAACTTCCTACATCTGAGATGTGTAAAGTCCGTGGTAAAGAGATTGCAATGATCTTTCAGGAGCCGATGACAAGTCTGAATCCTGTGTTTACAATAGGATTTCAGCTTGATGAGGCAATTAGTC
>JAHHTM010000043.1 GCA_020024675.1 Muricomes sp. | reverse complement strand
TACAACTATTCTTGCCAGACGTTATGTGACAAAGGAAGCGAAAAATCTGTACATTACAGAGATTGGTGAAGTTGTAAATAATATCATGAAGCAGTCATTCCCAAGTATTGTTGATGAAAACTTTACAGCTAGTATGGAAGGACTTCTTGATATGGTTGAAGAAGGAAAGATTCCATGGAAAGAGGTAATCAGAAACTTTTATCCTGACTTAGATGAAGCTGTAAAAGTTGCAGAAAAAGAATTGGAGAGTGTAAAAATCGAAGATGAAGTTACGGATGTAATCTGTGAGGAATGTGGACGCAATATGGTTATTAAATATGGACCACATGGAAAATTCCTTGCATGTCCTGGATTCCCGGAATGTAAAAATACAAAACCTTACTTAGAAAAAATAGGGGTTCCTTGTCCAATTTGTGGCAAAGAAGTTGTAATCCGAAAGACGAAAAAAGGAAGAAAATATTACGGATGTGAAGATAATCCGGAGTGTGAATTTATGTCCTGGCAGAAGCCGTCGAAAGAAAAATGTCCACAATGTGGTAATTATATGGTGGAAAAAGGAAATAAATTAGTCTGCGCTGATGAAAAATGTGGATATGTACGAAACTTAAAAAATAATTAAGAAAATGACGTTGATATTTCTGAAATTGTATGATAATATATGTATATCTGATAGGGAAAAAAGATTTGTGTATACAATTAAAGTTGGAGGATATCAATGAGCGTACAGTTATTAGATAAAACAAGAAAAATTAACAAACTACTTCATAATAATAATTCAAGTAAGGTGGTTTTTAACGATATTTGTGCTGTCCTTACAGAAATTTTGGATTCAAATGTACTTGTGGTAAGTAAAAAAGGTAAAGTATTGGGTGTAAGCAAATGTGATAAGGTTGCGAGAATTTCAGAACTTATTACAGATGTGATAGGAGCACACATCGATGAGATGCTTAATGAACGTCTGTTAAATATTTTATCTACGAAAGAAAATGTTAATCTTGAGACTTTAGGATTTGATTCAGATGTAGTAAAAGGATATCAGGCTATTGTAACTCCAATTGATATCGCTGGGGAAAGACTTGGCACATTATTTATTTACAAACAAGACAGTGTATATGAAATAGATGATATTATTTTAAGCGAGTATGGTACTGCAGTTGTAGGACTTGAAATGCTTCGCTCTGTAAATGAAGAAAGTGCAGAGGAGACAAGAAAAGAGCATATTGTACAGTCAGCAATCAGTACACTTTCTTTTTCAGAACTAGAAGCTATTATCCATATTTTTGACGAGTTAGATGGAAATGAAGGTATTTTAGTAGCAAGTAAAATTGCTGACAGAGTAGGAATTACCAGATCTGTTATAGTAAATGCACTTCGCAAATTTGAAAGTGCCGGTGTTATCGAGTCAAGATCTTCTGGTATGAAAGGAACATATATTAAAGTACTTAATGACTATGTATTTGTAGAATTAGAGAAGATTAAAAAAGAACGTTTATAAAAATTAAAGAAATTCAAGAGGGTGTCAGGATTCTGATACCCTTTCTTAAATAACAGGAAAGTAGGAGAAGATAACTATGTACGAAGGAAATCCGGTGGATCTGCAAATGAAAAAAATGATTTCGGCAGAGGGAATTTTTGACGATGAGTCACATTGCTGTCAGGTTTTTAAGTATGATCTAGAAGAAGATTACATATATTTGCTATTAAAAGAAGATGACTTAAGAAAAATTTCCCTCGATGCCAAATATGAATGTTATATTTCTACAAGGAGTGAATTGTTAAATTGCTCGGGGGTTGTTGTAGAAAGGTATCAGTGTGAGCATGGAAAAATGTTAAAATTTAAGATAAAAGATGGGTTCTATGTCATGGAAGGAACAAATCCATCTGTAAAGAGAAAATAAAAAAATAGAAAACTCTGTTGACAAATAGAAAACAGAGTGATATTTTATATGCATAGGGTTAGCACTCAAAAGAAATGAGTGCTAATAAAATGTATTCAAGGAGGAATTATAATGAAATTAATACCATTAGGTGACAAAATTGTGTTAAAACAGTTTGAAGCAGAAGAGACAACAAAATCAGGAATCGTTCTTCCGGGACAGGCAAAGGAAAAACCACAGGAAGCAGAAGTACTTGCAGTAGGACCTGGTGGAATCATAGATGGAAAAGAAGTGAAAATGCAGGTTAAAGTCGGTGACAGAGTTATTTATTCAAAATACTCAGGTACAGAAGTTGAATTAGATCACGAAGAATATATCATTGTAAAACAGAGTGATATTTTAGCAATCGTAGAAGACTAATAAAAAAGAGGAGTGAATAGACATGGCAAAGGAAATTAAATATGGATCAGAAGCCAGAGCAGCATTAGAAAAAGGTGTTAACAAACTTGCAGATACAGTTCGTGTTACATTAGGACCAAAAGGAAGAAATGTCGTTCTTGATAGATCATTTGGAGCACCACTTATTACAAATGATGGTGTTACAATTGCTAAAGAAATTGAGCTTGAAGATGGATTTGAAAACATGGGTGCACAGCTTATCAAAGAAGTTGCAGCAAAGACAAATGATGTTGCCGGAGATGGTACAACAACAGCTACAGTTCTTGCACAGGCTATGGTTCATGAAGGTATGAAGAACTTAGAGGCAGGAGCTAATCCAATCGTTCTTCGTAAAGGTATGAAAAAGGCAACAGACAGAGCAGTAGAAGCAATTGCAAAAATGAGTAGCAATGTAACAGGAAAAGATCAGATTACAAGAGTTGCAGCAGTTTCTTCAGGCGATGATGCAGTAGGACAGATGGTAGCTGATGCTATGGAAAAAGTTTCTAAAGATGGGGTTATTACTATCGAAGAATCAAAAACAATGCAGACAGAACTGGACCTTGTAGAAGGTATGCAGTTTGATCGTGGATATATTTCAGCATATATGGCTACAGATCTTGAAAAAATGGAAGCAGTATTAGATGATCCATATATTCTTATTACAGATAAAAAGATTTCAAATATTCAGGATCTTCTCCCAGTTCTTGAGCAGATTGTACAGTCTGGTGCAAGACTTCTTATCATTGCTGAGGATATTGAAGGGGAAGCACTTACAACACTTATTGTAAATAAATTACGTGGTACATTTAATGTAGTAGCTGTAAAAGCTCCAGGATATGGTGACAGAAGAAAAGAAATGCTTCAGGATATCGCTATCTTAACAGGTGGTCAGGTGATTTCAGATGAACTTGGAATGGACTTAAAAGAAACAACATTAGATCAGCTTGGACGTGCTAAATCTGTTAAAGTTCAGAAAGAAAATACAGTAATCGTTGATGGATGTGGAGATAAAAAAGCTATCGAAGACAGAGTTGCTCAGATCAAAAAAGGTATTGAAGAGACAACTTCAGAATTCGATAAAGAAAAATTACAAGAAAGACTTGCAAAATTAGCAGGCGGTGTAGCTGTTATCCGTGTAGGTGCTGCTACAGAGACAGAAATGAAAGAAGCTAAAATGCGTATGGAAGATGCCTTAAATGCTACAAGAGCAGCAGTTGAGGAAGGAATCATCGCAGGAGGCGGATCTGCTTATATCCATGCTTCAAAAGAAGTTGCCAAACTTATTGAAACATTGGATGGAGATGAGAAAACAGGAGCAAAAGTTGTATTAAAAGCATTAGAAGCTCCTTTATATCATATTTCTTCAAATGCAGGACTGGAAGGTGCAGTTATTATCAATAAAGTTAGAGAATCTGAGCCAGGAATTGGTTTTGATGCATACAAAGAAGAGTATGTAGATATGGTACAGCAGGGAATTCTTGATCCGGCTAAGGTTACAAGATCTGCTCTTCAGAATGCAACAAGTGTAGCATCTACACTTCTTACAACAGAGTCTGTTGTATCAACAATTAAAGAAGATACACCTGCAATGCCAGCAGCACCAGGTGGAATGGGAATGATGTAATTAAAAAAGAATCCTGTGATTTAAACAGGATTCTTTTTTGTTTGAGACGTAAGTTTATCCTGTTTTATCAAAAAACAATATAAATAGCTTTACATATTAGAAAAATTAATGAATAGAGTGAAAAATAAATAAATATAAAACTCGTTGTCGATTTCAGGAATGGCTTGACAATGACTGCTATTTTATGTAGTATATCATTTAAATATGAAATAACAGAATAAAAACGAGAAGGAGAAACCAATGGGAAAGATAATTGGAGAAGGTATTACATTTGATGATGTTCTTTTAGTTCCGGCGTATTCAGAGGTAATTCCAAATCAAGTTGATTTGTCAACAAATCTTACAAGTACTATTCGACTCAATATTCCAATGATGAGCGCAGGAATGGATACAGTTACAGAACATAGAATGGCAATTGCTATGGCTCGTCAGGGTGGAATTGGAATTATTCATAAAAATATGTCTATTGAAAGACAGGCAGAAGAGGTTGATAAGGTTAAACGATCAGAAAATGGTGTTATTACAGATCCATTTTATCTGTCACCAGAACATACACTTGAAGATGCTAACAATCTTATGGCTAAGTTCAGAATTTCAGGGGTTCCAATTACAGAAGGAAAAAAACTTGTAGGTATCATTACAAACCGTGATCTTAAGTTTGAAGAAGATTTTTCTAAAAAGATCAAAGAATCTATGACATCTGAAGCAGATGGCCTTATTACTGCAAAAGTTGGAATTACATTGGAAGAAGCAAAAAAAGTTCTTGCAAAAGCAAGAAAAGAGAAACTTCCGATTGTCGATGATGAAGGAAATTTAAGAGGACTTATTACAATTAAGGATATTGAAAAGCAGATTAAATATCCACTTTCTGCAAAAGACTCTCAAGGACGTCTCCTCTGTGGTGCTGCTATTGGTATTACAGCAAATTGTCTGGAGCGTGTAGATGCACTTGTAAAGGCTAAAGTTGATGTGATCGTTATGGATTCAGCACATGGTCATTCTGCGAATGTACTTCGTACAGTACGTATGGTAAAAGAGAAATATCCAGATCTTCCAGTAATCGCGGGAAATGTTGCTACAGGAGAGGCTACGAAGGCGCTTATTGAAGCAGGGGTTGATGCTGTTAAAGTTGGAATCGGACCTGGATCAATCTGTACAACACGTATTGTCGCAGGAATCGGTGTGCCTCAGATTTCAGCAGTTATGGATTGTTATAAAGTTGCAAAAGAATATAATATTCCAGTAATTGCAGATGGAGGAATCAAGTATTCTGGAGATATGACAAAGGCAATCGCTGCAGGAGCTAGTGTATGCATGATGGGAAGTATTTTTGCAGGTTGTGATGAAAGTCCTGGAGAATTTGAATTATATCAGGGAAGAAAATACAAAGTATACCGTGGTATGGGATCAATCGCAGCCATGGAAAATGGAAGCAAAGACAGATATTTCCAGGCTGATGCGAAAAAACTTGTTCCGGAGGGCGTAGAAGGACGAGTAGCATATAAAGGAACTGTAGAAGATACAGTATTCCAGCTTATGGGAGGTCTTCGTGCAGGTATGGGATATTGTGGAACACCTACAATTGAGGACCTGAAAGAAAATGGAAGATTTGTTAAGATTTCAGCAGCTTCATTAAAAGAAAGTCATCCACATGATATTCATATCACAAAAGAAGCACCAAACTACAGTGTTGACAGCTAAATTATTTTGAAAAAATATCAGATCAGGTGGGGAACGGTTGTATGACCGCGTCCCTGCCTGATTTTTTTTGAAGAATAATATTGTTTTGTTTTTAAGTTATAGAAAAAACTGTCGAAATCATATGTTTATGATACAATATAGATAGATGCAGCTGATGGATGGAGTATGATAATGAGAAAATATCGAAACAAAAGATACAGGAAAAGAAAAAAAAGAATGATCCGTTTAGGGTTTGCAATACTATTTGTATTAACTTTGGTATTAATCGCCAGGAAAGTGTACATGGAAAATGAAGGAAATTATGGGAATCTAGATGTAGATGCATCAAAACCAGATATTGACGTTCAGCTTCTAGATATTAATGAATATTCAAGGCCAGGTACGAAATCGGAAAAGATTAAAGGTATTGTCATTCATTACACAGCAAATCCAGGAAGTACGGCACAAAATAACAGAGATTATTTTCAAGGACTAAAAGATACACATGAAACCTCAGTGAGCAGTCATTTTGTGGTTGGTCTGGAAGGAGAAATTATACAATGCGTTCCGACATGGGAATATGCGTATGCTTCCAATTCAAGAAATAAAGATACAATATCTATTGAATGTTGCCATGAGGATGAAAGTGGAGTGTTTAATAAAAAAACGTACAGTTCCATGGTAAAACTAACAGCATGGCTTTGTAAAAAGTTTGATCTTACAGAGCAGGATGTTATAAGGCATTATGATGTTACAGGGAAAAACTGTCCTAAATATTTTGTAGAAAATGAAGAGGCATGGAAACAGTTTAGAAAAGCTGTACAGAAGGCAATGGATAGAAGTGGAAAAGAATGGAAAGAAAATGAGTAAGAGCTGATTGTTGCCAATGCCTATGAAAATTGCTATAATGATTCAATAATTAAGCCACATATAAGAAAGGGATTGAGAATAAAGCATATGTTTGATAGATTTTTTCCAGATGCATATATGGCATCTACTTATGTTATACCTTTTGAAAAATTATACGAAGAAGGTTATAAAGGGGTAATCTTTGATATTGATAATACACTGGTACCTCATGGCGCTCCGGCAGATGACCGGGCAAAAAAGTTGTTTGCAAGATTAAAAAGGATTGGGTTTTCTTCTTGTCTGTTATCTAATAATCAAGAGCCACGGGTAAAGATGTTTAATGAAGAAATACAGACAAATTATTTATACAATGCACATAAACCTTCTAGAAAGAACTATGAAAAGGCTATGGAAGTTATGGGAACAGATAAGAGTAATACATTATTTGTTGGAGATCAGTTATTTACGGATGTTTGGGGCGCAAAAAGAACGGGAATACGAAATATTCTAGTAAAACCAATTCATCCAAAAGAGGAAATACAGATTGTATTGAAGCGATATTTAGAGCGGATTGTACTTTATTTTTATAAAAAGAAACATATGAAATAGTGTTATATGAAAAAAAGGTTGAAAAAAATTAAAAAATATTATAGAATTATTTATAGTGTATATTAGGACAGTGTATGTGCATACACAATTTAAGGAGGAATAAGATGATTTCAGCAGGTGATTTTAAAAATGGTCTGACCATTGAATATGATGGAAATATCTATCAGATTTTAGAGTTTCAGCATGTAAAACCAGGTAAAGGAGCAGCGTTCGTAAGAACAAAGTTAAAAAATATTATCAGTGGTGGTGCTATAGAAAAAACTTTTAGACCAACAGAAAAATTTGAACAGGCAAGAATTGACAGAAAAGAGATGCAGTATCTTTATCAGGATGGAGATCTTTACAACTTTATGGACGTTGAAACATACGACCAGATCGCTCTTAACGATGAAGTTGTTGGAGATGCTCTTAAATTCGTAAAAGAGAATGAAGTTGTTAAAATTTGTTCTCACAAAGGAAATGTATTCTCAGTTGAGCCACCATTATTTGTTGAGCTTGAGATTACAGAGACAGAGCCTGGATTTAAAGGTGATACAGCACAGGGAGCTACAAAACCTGCTACTGTTGAGACAGGTGCTGTTGTTATGGTTCCGTTGTTCGTTGAGCAGGGAGATGTTCTTAAGATTGATACAAGAACAGGTGAATACTTATCAAGAGTATAGTGAAGAAAAGTGCAGAGGAAATTTCCTCTGCATTTTTTGATAAATTGAACAGACATATTGTAAAATATCTTTACATCCGTTATAATCAGTTTACATAATATTATTCAAATCTTTTATCCGGTGCAGTTCGCACCATATTTTCCAATATTTTTTGATGAGCATACAAAACAGAAAGGAATTTTAATATGGAATATCAGGAATTTTTGTATGCAGTTGAAAGAGGGTTAAACGAAAAATTTAATGAAGGAACAAAGGCTGTTCTTTATTCTGCAGTGAAAAACAATGGAAGAGAGCGAAAGGGGGTTATGATAGAACAGGAAGGAAGTAACATAGGTCCAACTATATATCTGGAAGGATTTTATGAAAAGTATAAAGAACATTCCGATATGTCAAAATCAATAACGGAGGTAATGAAATTTTACGAATCTGTAAAGTGTACCGACATAGTTAAGGAATGTCAATTTGATGATTACGAGTCGCTTAAGGAAAAAATAGTGTTCAAGATTGTACACTATGAAAAAAATCAAGAGATGTTAAAAGGGATTCCTCATGTTCGCTTTCTTGATCTTGCAGTTATTTTTTATATTTTGCTGGAGGCTGGAGAAAATGGTATGGCTACCGTTTTGATCAAAAACGAACATTTGGATATTTGGGGGCGTTCGTTAGAAGAATTGCATGAAAAATCAATAAAAAATTCTATAAAACTTCTTCCGGCACAGTTTATGTCA
>JAHHTM010000042.1 GCA_020024675.1 Muricomes sp. | reverse complement strand
GCCCGGTACAATCCTTTCCGTAAACGTATCCAACGGAGCTTCTGTCAAGAAGGGCGACATCCTCTTCATCCTCGAAGCAATGAAAATGGAAATCCCTGTTGTTGCCCCAGAGGCAGGAACAGTTGCTAGTATTGATGTGGCTGTAGGAGATGCAGTAGAATCAGGAGCTGTATTGGCTACATTAAACTAGTTTACCAGGAGGTCTGACAAATGGAATATATTTCAAATACATTAGGAAACCTTGTACAGCAGACCGCGTTCATGAATCTTACAGTTGGAAATTTAATTATGATCGCAGTGGCCTGCGGGTTTCTGTTTTTAGCAATTAAGTTCGGGTTTGAACCGTTACTTCTTGTTCCAATTGCCTTTGGTATGTTGCTTGTTAATATCTTCCCTGATATTATGCTTCATGCCGCAGATGCTGCAAATGGAACAGGCGGACTTTTATATTATTTTTATCAGTTGGATGAATGGGCAATTTTGCCGTCATTGATCTTCCTTGGTGTTGGAGCAATGACAGACTTTGGTCCATTGATTGCCAATCCTAAGAGTTTCCTTTTAGGAGCAGCAGCGCAGTTTGGTATTTTTGCTGCATATCTTGGAGCTATGGCAATGGGATTCTCAGATAAAGCTGCAGCAGCAATTTCAATCATTGGTGGAGCTGATGGACCTACATCTATCTTCCTTGCAAGTAAATTGTCACAGACAGCAATTATGGGACCAATCGCAGTAGCGGCATATTCATATATGTCACTTGTACCAATCATTCAGCCACCTATCATGAAACTTCTTACAACAGAAGAAGAACGTAAAGTTAAAATGGAACAGCTTCGTCCGGTTTCAAAACTGGAGCGAATCTTATTCCCTATCGTTGTTACAATAGTTGTATGTGTAATTCTTCCAACAACAGCACCGTTGGTAGGTATGCTTATGCTTGGTAACTTATTCAAAGAGTGTGGAGTTGTAAGACAGCTTACAGAAACAGCTTCTAATGCACTTATGTACATCGTTGTAATCTTACTTGGTACATCTGTAGGTGCTACAACAAGTGCTGAAGCTTTTCTTAACTGGGACACAATCAAAATCGTTGTTCTTGGACTTGTTGCATTCGCATTTGGAACAGCAGCAGGTGTTCTTTTTGGTAAGTTAATGTGTAAGGCAACAGGTGGAAAGGTAAATCCACTGATTGGATCTGCGGGAGTATCTGCAGTACCTATGGCTGCCAGAGTTTCACAGAAAGTCGGAGCAGAGGCGGATCCTACAAACTTCCTGCTTATGCACGCAATGGGACCAAACGTAGCAGGTGTTATCGGTACAGCAGTTGCAGCCGGAACATTTATGGCTATTTTTGGGGTTTAATAATTTTGGAGGACAGATAAATGGCAGAAATTCAGAAAAAACCAGTTAAAATAACAGAAACAATTCTCCGTGATGCACATCAGTCCCTGATTGCTACAAGAATGACAACAGAGCAGATGCTTCCAATCATTGAGAAGATGGATAAAGTTGGATATCATGCAGTGGAATGCTGGGGTGGAGCTACATTTGATGCTTCTCTTCGTTTCCTTCATGAAGATCCATGGGAAAGACTTCGTAAATTCCGTGATGGATTTAAGAACACAAAACTTCAGATGTTATTCCGTGGACAGAATATTTTAGGATATCGTCCATATGCGGATGACGTTGTTGAATATTTTGTACAAAAATCAGTTGCTAATGGTATCGACATCATCCGTATCTTTGATTGTATGAATGATATTCGTAACCTTCAGACAGCTGTAACAGCAGCAAATAAAGAAAAAGGACATGCACAGGTTGCTATGTCATATACACTTGGTGATGCATATACATTAGATTACTGGACAGATCTTGCAAAACGTATCGAAGATATGGGAGCAAACTCTATCTGTGTTAAAGATATGGCTGGACTTCTTCTTCCATACCAGGCTACAGAACTTGTTACAGCTTTGAAAGAAGCAGTTGATATTCCAATTGAAATGCATACACATTACACATCAGGTGTTGCTTCTATGACATATCTCAAATCAGTAGAAGCAGGTGCTGATATCATCGATACAGCAATGTCTCCATTTGCCATGGGAACATCTCAGCCAGCAACAGAAGTAATGGTAGAAACATTTAAAGGAACACCTTATGACACAGGCCTTGATCAGACATTATTATCTGAAATTGCAGATTACTTCAGACCAATGAGAGATGAAGCTCTTGAAAGTGGACTTTTAAATCCTAAAAACCTTGGTGTTAACATCAAAACACTTCTTTATCAGGTTCCAGGTGGAATGCTTTCAAACCTCACTTCTCAGTTAAAAGAGCAGGGTGCAGAAGATAAGTTCTACGAAGTACTTGAAGAAGTACCAAGAGTACGTAAAGATCTTGGAGAGTGTCCACTTGTAACACCATCTTCTCAGATCGTTGGTACACAGGCTGTATTTAATGTTCTTATGGGCGAACGTTATAAAATGGCAACAAAAGAAACAAAAGATGTATTATCAGGAAAATATGGTGCTACTGCAAAACCATTTAACCCAGAAGTTAAAGCGAAAGTTATTGGAGATGCAGAAGTTATTACATGCCGTCCGGCAGATCTTATTCCAAATGAATTAGATACACTTCGTAGCGAATGTGAGCAGTGGATTCAGCAGGATGAAGATGTTCTGACTTACGCTTTGTTCCCACAGGTGGCTACAGACTTCTTTAAATACAGAGAAGCACAGCAGACAAAGGTAGATGCAAAAGCTGCAGACACGGAAAATGGTTCTTATCCAGTTTAATTAAATATTGACAGGGTAGCATTTGTCATATAGTAAAATCCGTTCCACAGAAAATAGTTCTGAGGAGCGGATTTTTTTGCTATACAAGTTCAATGTGTGATATAATGTACATGATATCGCTCTCATGACTGATAGAATTCCAGAAAATGGTATCAAAATGTTTACAGAGAAAAGGAGTAGTCGTGAAAGATAGTAAAATGTTAAATAAGGAAGAAGAAACAAAAGAGCTTCTGCCTAGAATACAAGTACATTATAAACAATTAAGTAAAGGTCAGAAAAGATTGGCTGATTATGTGTGTGAAAATTATGATAAAGCAGTGTTTCTTACTGCAGCAAAATTAGGAGAAATCGTTGGAGTAAGTGAATCTACAGTGGTACGATTTGCTACGCAGCTTGGATACAAGGGCTATCCGGGATTTCAAAAAGCATTGGAAGAATTGGTGCGTAATAAGCTTAATTCGATCCAAAGGATGGAAGTGACTTACGGAAGAATTACACAGTCTCAGATATTGGAAACTGTGTTACAGTCGGACATAGAAAAAATCAAATTAACTCTTGCGGAAATAGATCAAACGGTGTTTGATGAAGCAATTGACACAATATTAAGGGCGAAACATATATATGTAATTGGAATAAGAAGTTGTGCACCACTTGCAACATTTTTAAACTTCTATCTCAATTTGATTTGTGAGAATGTGGTTCTGGTTAATACAACCGGATCTACAGAGATATTTGAGCAACTTATAAGAATAGGAGAGGATGATGTGATTATTGGAATCAGTTTTCCGAGGTATTCTATGCGTACACTAAAAGCATTAGAATTTGCCAGTAATAGAAAAGCAAAGGTAATTACACTGACAGACAGCATTCATTCACCTATAACACTCTATTCATCCTGTAATCTGATTGCAAGAAGTGATATGGCTTCTATAGTTGATTCACTTGTAGCACCTCTTAGTGTGATCAATGCACTGATTGTTGCATTGTGTATGAAAAGACAAAAAGAAGTGGTTGGTACATTAGAAACATTAGAAGACATTTGGGGAGAATACCAAGTATATAGCGGGGATGAATTGAATCGTGTCACAGACAGGATTTCTTCAAATTTAACAGAAACAGAGGGAAAGAATAATGAGTAAAGTATTGATCATAGGTGGAGGAGCAGCTGGTATGATGGCAGGCGTTTTCGCCGCAAGAAACGGTCATGAAGTACATATATTGGAAAAAAATGAAAAACTTGGTAAAAAGCTTTTTATTACTGGAAAAGGAAGATGCAATATTACTAATGCTGCAGACATAGAAACACTTTTAAATGCAGTTATTACAAATCCTAAATTTTTATATAGTGGATTTTATAGTTTTACAAATGATCAGGTTATAGATTTTTTTGAAGAACTTGGGGTAAAGACAAAAATAGAGCGTGGAGACAGGGTGTTCCCGTCATCGGATCATTCATCTGATGTGATCAGTGCTTTTTCAAGAGAATTGAGACGCCTTCATGCTTCAGTACATCTTAATACAGAGGTATTGAAAGTACTTATTGATGATCACAAAGTTGTTGGGGTTGAATTAAAAGACGGTACAAAAATAAAAGGAGACAGCTGTATTGTTGCAACGGGTGGAGTTTCTTATGCATCTACAGGATCTACGGGAGACGGATATCGTTTTGCAAAAGAGGCAGGTCATAGTGTAACGGCGCTTCGACCATCACTTGTTCCGATGGAAACAAAAGAGCCTTATGTACAGGAATTACAGGGATTGTCTCTTAGAAATGTTAATATAACAATATCAAATGCGAAAAAGATTGTATACAAAGATTTTGGAGAAATGCTTTTTACACACTATGGTGTAAGTGGTCCACTTATTATAAGTGCAAGCAGTAGGATCGGTGATCTTCTGACAAAAGAAAATCTTACATTATCTATTGATCTAAAACCTGCGTTGTCTTTTGAACAACTAGATGCTCGAGTACTTAGAGATTTTAATGAAAATATCAACAAGCAATTTAAAAACGCAATTGATAAATTATTCCCGGCTAAATTAAAACCAGTTTTGTTAGAACTTAGTAGGATTGATCCAGATAAAAAGGTTAATGAAATCAGCAGAGAGGAAAGAGAACGTTTTGTTCATCTGATCAAGAATTTCAGACTGACACTTACGGGGCTTCGAAGTTTTAAGGAAGCAATCGTTACAAAAGGTGGAATTAATGTCAAAGAAATAGATCCAGGGACAATGGAGTCAAGGTTAGTAGAAAATCTTTACTTTATAGGTGAGGTCCTTGACCTTGATGCGCTGACAGGAGGATTTAATCTTCAAATTGCGTGGTCTACAGCGTATTTAGCAGGAAATTCAATCAAATAAAATTAAATGATAAGAGAGGTAAGTTATGGGATTTAATGTGGCAATCGATGGACCGGCAGGAGCTGGGAAAAGCACTATTGCAAAATTAGTAGCCAAAGAAACAGGATTTATTTATGTTGATACGGGAGCAATGTATCGTGCCCTGGCAGTGCATTTTCTGAATGAGGGATTGGATGGAAATGATGTATCTGCAATAGAGAAGGCATGTGAAGATGCTTCTGTTAGCATAAAATATGAAAATGGAGTACAGAAAGTTCTGCTGAATGGAAAAGATGTATCCACTTTAATCCGTGAAGAGAAGGTTGGAAATATGGCATCAAAAAGTTCGTGCGTGCCAAAGGTTCGTGAGAAATTGCTTGAATTACAAAGAAATCTTGCAAAAGAAGAAGATGTGATCATGGACGGAAGAGATATTGGTACGAACAGCCTCCCAAATGCAGAAGTAAAGATATATCTTACAGCAAGTGTGTCCACACGTGCAAAAAGACGATTTGATGAATTGACTGAAAAATGTATTGTTTGTGATTACAATGAGATCTATAAAGATATTGAAGAAAGAGATTATCGTGATATGAATAGAGAGACTGCGCCATTAAAGCAGGCAGCGGATGCAATACTCGTAGACAGTTCCGATATGACGATTGAAGAAGTTGTAAAAGAAATTATTAAACACATAAATGATGAAAGATAATTAATGGGGAAAAAAGATGGAAGTTATCCGGGCAAAGACAGCTGGATTCTGTTTTGGAGTAAGGCGTGCGGTAGAAACTGTATATGAACAAGTAGGACAGAATCAGAATGGGAAAAAAATCTATACATACGGACCGATCATCCATAATGCAGAAGTAGTGAAGGATCTTGAAAAACGAGGAGTTCAGGTCATAAAAACAGAGGAAGAGTTAGAAAGCATTGAAAAGGGAATTATTATTATACGTTCCCATGGAATTGAGGAACGTATTTACAAAAAAATGGAAGCAAAAAATCTTGAAATCGTAGATGCGACCTGTCCTTTCGTAAAAAAAATACATAACATTGTAAAAAAAGAAAGTGCTGTTGGAAAACATATCATTATTATTGGAAATCCAGAACATCCGGAAGTAGTTGGAATCAAAGGATGGGCAGGAAAATATGTTACAGTAATTCAGACTCCGAAGGAAGCGGAAGAATTTAGACTGTCAGAGAATAAAAAGGTGTGTATTGTGTCTCAGACGACATTTAATTACAACAAATTTCAAGATTTAGTTGAAATCATTTCAAAAAAGAGTTATGATATAAATGTTTTAAATACAATCTGTAATGCTACGAAAGAGCGACAAAGTGAGGCTCATATCATTGCAGAGAAGGTGGATGCTATGATCGTGATTGGTGACAAACATAGTTCCAACACCCAGAAGTTATTTGAAATTTGCCGAAAAGCATGTAAGGATACGTACTACATACAGACACTTGAAGATTTGGATTTAAATCAATTAAGGTCCGTGGAAACAGTAGGTATTACAGCGGGGGCATCCACGCCCAACAATATAATTGAGGAGGTCCAAAGTAATGTCAGAATTATCTTTTGAACAAATGTTAGACGAGTCATTTAAAACAATTCATAACGGAGAGGTGGTAGAAGGTACTGTAATCGATGTAAAACCAGATCAGATCATCCTTAACATTGGATACAAAGCAGATGGTATTATTACAAAAAATGAGTACACAAACGATCAGACATTAGATCTTACTACAGCAGTATCCGTTGGAGATTCTATGACTGTTAAAGTTCTGAAAGTAAATGACGGAGAAGGGCAGGTTTTATTAACATACAAGAGACTTGCAGCAGAAAAAGGAAATGAAAGACTGAGAGAGGCATTTGAGAACAAAGAAGTTCTGAAAGCTACAGTAACACAGATTCTTGGTGGAGGTATATGCGTAAATGTTGAGGAGGCACGCGTATTTATCCCAGCAAGTCTTGTTTCAGATTCCTATGAAAGAGATTTAAATAAATATGAAGGACAGGAGATTGAATTTGTTATTAGTGAATTCAATCCTAGAAGAAACCGTGTAATTGGTGATAGAAGACAGCTTCTTGTTGCTGAAAGAAATGAAAAACAAAAAGAATTATTTGCAAAACTTCAGGTTGGTGACAGAATCGAAGGAACTGTTAAGAATGTAACAGACTTTGGTGCATTTATCGATCTTGGTGGAGTAGATGGACTCCTTCACATTTCAGAAATGTCATGGGGAAGAGTTGAAAATCCAAAGAAAGTATTTACTGTTGGAGATACAGTTACAGTTCTTGTTAAAGATATTAATGATACAAAAGTTGCACTCAGCCTTAAATTCCCAGAGACAAACCCTTGGGCAAATGCAGCTGAGGATTATGCAGTTGGTAAAGTTATCACAGGAAAAGTTGCACGTATGACAGATTTTGGTGCATTTGTTGAACTTGCAGCAGGTGTTGATGCTTTACTTCATGTATCACAGATTTCAAGAGCACACGTTGAAAAACCTTCTGATGTTCTTTCTGTAGGACAGGAGATTACAGCAAAGATTGTAGATCTCAATGAGGCAGACAGAAAGATCAGCTTGAGCATGAAAGCTTTAGAGCCAGAGGTTGAGGAAGAAACTGAAGAGGCATAATTTAAAGTTTAATATATGTGAGAGATTAGAGATTAAATGCTACAGCCCAGAAATGGGTTGTAGCATTTTATGCTTTTAAAATCTTGTTAAAAAAATGTCGCGTATACAGAAAGGTAGGGAAAGAAATGAGACTTTTTACTTTTAAAGGCGGTATTCATCCAAATGATGGAAAAAGTCTAGCGAAAGACCAGCCAATTAAAGCCATACTTCCTGGTAATGAAGTGGCATATCCATTGTCACAGCACATTGGTGCTCCTGCTATAGCAGTTGTTAAAAAGGGAGACCATGTTTTACAAGGACAGAAAATCGCAGAAGCAGGAGGATTCGTATCGGCGCCTGTTTATGCTTCCGTGTCAGGAACTGTAAAAGGCATTGAAAAGAGATTCAACCCGGCAGGAACAAAAACAGACTGTATAATTATAGAAAATGATCAGGAATACGCAGAAGTGGAATATGAACAAGTAAGACCACTGGAAGAATTAACTGCATCTGATATTACAAAAATGATTCAAGAAGCAGGAGTAGTGGGAATGGGAGGAGCTGGTTTTCCAACTCACGTTAAACTATCTCCAAAAGAGCCAGATAAAATTGACTATATTATTGCCAATTGTGCAGAGTGTGAACCATACATTACCGCTGATTATAGGCGAATGCTTGAAAACACAGATGAGCTTGTAAGTGGTATGCGGGTTGTGTTATCCATGTTTAAAAATGCAAAAGC
>JAHHTM010000041.1 GCA_020024675.1 Muricomes sp. | reverse complement strand
GTTCACGTTATAGAACATAAGAGATGATCTGCTATAAATCCGTGCAGATTAGAAAATAAGGTGGTACCGCGTTAAATACGCCCTTTACATATTTGTAAAGGGCTTTTTATTTATAGAAAATTTTTGATAATAGTATTTTCTATATAAAAACCGCTTTGCTGACCAAAGGAGGAAAATATGAGTAAAGAACTGGCAAAGACCTACAATCCAAAAGAAATCGAAGATAAACTGTACGAAAGATGGTGTGAAAATAAATATTTTCATGCAGAAGTAGACAGAAGCAAAAAACCGTTTACAACTGTAATGCCACCACCGAATATCACAGGAAAGCTGCATATGGGACATGCACTTGACAATACACTTCAGGATATCCTGATTCGTTATAAGAGAATGGAAGGATATAATGCCCTGTGGATTCCAGGAACAGATCATGCAGCTATTTCAACAGAAGTAAAAGTAACAAATCAGTTAAAAGAAGAAGGAATTGATAAAAAAGAACTTGGTAGAGAAGGATTCCTTGAAAGAACATGGCAGTGGAAAGAAGAATACGCTGGAACAATTGAAAATCAGTTGAAAAAACTGGGGATTTCATGTGACTGGGATAGAGAAAGATTTACAATGGACGAAGGCTGTTCTAAAGCTGTTGAAGAAGTATTTATAAGTCTTTATGAAAAAGGATATATCTACAAAGGTTCAAGAATCATCAACTGGTGTCCTGTTTGTAAAACATCTTTATCAGATGCAGAAGTAGAACATGAAGAACAGAATGGAAATTTCTGGCATATCAAATATCCAATCGTAGGAACTGACAGATTCTTGGAAATTGCAACAACACGTCCGGAAACACTACTTGGAGATTCTGCGATTGCAGTTCATCCAGATGATGAGAGATACAAAGATATTGTAGGTAAAAATGTAATTCTGCCACTTGTGAACAGAGAAATACCGATTGTTGCAGACTATTATGTAGATAAAGAATTTGGAACAGGTGCTGTTAAGATTACACCGGCACATGACCCAAATGATTTTGAAGTTGGGAAACGTCATGATCTTCCAGAAATCAATATCATGAACGATGATGCTACAATCAATGAAAAAGGCGGAAAATATGCTGGTATGGACCGTTATGAGGCAAGAAAAGCAATCGTTGCAGATTTGGAAGAACAAGGATATTTAGTAAAAGTTGTACCACATTCTCATAATGTAGGAACACATGACCGCTGTGGAACAACAGTTGAACCATTGATCAAACAGCAGTGGTTTGTAAAGATGGATGAACTTGCAAAACCAGCTATTGAAGCACTTAAATCAGGGAAATTAAGATTTGTTCCAGAGCGTTTTGACAAAATTTATCTGCACTGGCTTGAAAATATTAAAGACTGGTGTATATCAAGACAGATTTGGTGGGGACACAGAATTCCAGCATACTATTGTGATAAATGTGGTGAATTTGTAGTTGCAAGAGAAATGCCGGAAGTATGCCCACATTGTGGTGGAACACACTTCACGCAGGATGAAGATACACTGGATACTTGGTTTAGTTCAGCACTTTGGCCATTCTCGACACTTGGCTGGCCAGAGAAAACAGAAGATCTTGATTATTTCTATCCAACAGATGTACTTGTAACAGGATATGACATTATTTTCTTCTGGGTAATTCGTATGGTATTTTCAGGATACGCACATACAGGAAAAGCACCATTCCATACGGTACTGATTCACGGCCTTGTAAGAGATTCACAGGGACGTAAGATGAGTAAATCATTAGGAAATGGTATCGATCCACTTGAGATTATTGATCAGTATGGTGCGGATGCATTGAGACTTACACTTGTAACAGGAAATGCACCTGGAAATGATATGCGTTTCTATAATGAACGAGTAGAGGCAAGCAGAAATTTTGCAAATAAAGTATGGAATGCTTCTAGATTCATTCTTATGAACATTGAAAATGAAAAACTGACTCAGCCGGAAATTGCTGATCTTGAAGTTGCTGATAAGTGGATTTTATCAAAAGTAAACACACTTGCAAAAGATGTGACAGAAAATATGGATAAATTTGACCTTGGTATCGCAGTACAGAAAGTTTACGACTTTATTTGGGATGAATTTTGTGATTGGTATATTGAAGCAGCTAAATTTAGAATTTATCATAAAGATGAAAATCCACAGGCGGCAAATAGTGCACTATGGACATTAAAACATGTATTAAGCCAGGGACTTAAGATGCTTCATCCATTCATGCCATTTGTTACAGAGGAAATTTACAACGCACTTGTTCCAGAAGAAGAATCACTGATGATGTCAAGCTGGCCTGTATACAAAGAAGAGTATCATTTTGAAGAGGAAGAAAATATTATGGATCATATGAAAGAAGTGATTCGTGGTATTCGTAATATCCGTGCAGAAATGAATGTGGCAAATAATCGTAAAACGAAAGTGTACATTGTTACAGAAAAAGCAGAGTTAAGAGAAGGATTTAAAGTTCTTACAGATTCTGTAATGCCTCTTATGAGTGCGACAGATATTATCATCAGCGAAAAGAAAGAGGGTATCGCAGATGATGCGGTTTCAATCGTTGTTGCAGATGCAACGGTATATCTTCCATTAGAAGATCTTGTAGACTTTGAGCAGGAAAAAGAAAGACTCCGAAAAGAAGAGGAAAAACTGACAAAAGAAATTGCAAGAGCAAAAGGAATGCTTTCAAATGAAAGATTTGTCAGTAAAGCGCCAGAAGCAAAGGTACAAGAAGAAAAAGATAAATTAGAAAAATATACACAGATGTTAATAAAGGTTCAAGAAAGAATGGCGGGTCTTAATTAATGAGATTGATGAAGTTAAAAAAACCAGATTTTAAAGGATTTTTTAATAGAGTAAAGAACTTAGATAAAGAGGAATTAAAAGCAAGAAGGCAGGAAAAAAAATTAAAGAGAGAGCAGAAAATAGAAGAGCGTCGAAATAGTGAATTTGCTAAAAAGATGCAACCGGTTTATAAATTTATGAACCGGTTCTCTCTTGTTTTTCATTATCTGTTAGCCTGTGTACTTAATTTTTTTATTGAAGTGATTTCCAGACATTCACTTGTGGATGCCTGGGTGTATATGGTAAAAACACCAAAGGTATTTTTGTTTAATGCTTTTTTGATTTTTGCAACATTTTCTATAGTGTATCTTGTAAAACGACGTGTGTTTGTACGAATTTTACTTAGTGTATTTTGGCTGTTTCTAGGTGGATGTAATGGATATCTTCTGATGAAACGTGTAACTCCTTTTAATGCGCAGGATCTTAAAGTTTTATCAGATGCAATATCACTTACAAGAAACTATTTTAGCATTCCAGAACTTATTTTATTGATCACAGGTATCGTAATCCTGATTTTATGGATTATGTATATGTGGAAACGTGGGGGACAGTTTACTGGAAAGTTAAGAAGGCCTATTGCCTTATGTGGAGTAGTAGTTAGTATTTGTGCATATATGGCACTGACGGATTATGCTATAGATAAAAGAGTCATTTCCAACTATTTTGGAAATATTGCCTTTGCGTATGAAGACTATGGTTTCCCATACTGCTTTACTGCCAGTGTATTCAACACAGGAATTGCACAGCCGGTAGGATATGGAAAAGCAGCAATGAAAAATATTTCGCAAGATGGAGAAATTGCCAAGACAGAGACGTCAAGAAATAAAGATGAACTGCCAAACATCATTTTTGTTCAGTTGGAAACATATTTTGATCCAACAGAAATTGAATGGTTGAAATTTTCTCAGGATCCAATCCCAAATATGAGAGAAATGTCAAAAAAATTCTCTAGTGGATATTTTAAAGTTCCATCAGTAGGAGCTGGTACGGCTAACACAGAATTTGAGGTACTTACAGGTATGAATATGAGATTCTTTGGACCAGGAGAATACCCATATAAAACATATGCAAAAACAAAAGTTCTTGAAAGTGCTGCAACAGCACTTACAAAACTAGGTTATGGTGCGGAAGCGCTTCACAACAATGGTGGAAACTTTTACAGTCGTTCCCAGGTGTTTAATCATATGGGATTTGATCACTTTACAAGTAAAGAATTTATGAATATACTTCAGACAACACCAAAAGGCTGGGCAACTGATGATATCTTGATTCCACATATTTTAGAGTCTATGGACACTACCGAAGGACAAGATTTTGTATTCACGATCAGTGTGCAAGGTCACGGAGATTATCCGACAGAAAAAGTATTGGAAAATCCGGAAATTATTGTAAGTGGTGTAGAGGATGAAGGAAAACGTAATGCATGGGAGTATTATGTAAATCAAGTGCATGAGATGGATAAGGTAGCAGGTGAACTTGTCAGAAAAATAGAAGAGCGTGGAGAACCTTCTGTTATTGTATTTTATGGAGACCACCTTCCAACAATGAATTTGGAAGCGAAAGATTTAAAGAGCAAATATCTTTATAATACAAATTATGTAATATGGGATAATATAGGATTAGAGAAAAAAGACAGAAATATTCCTGCATATCAGATTATGGCAGAAGTATTTGAACGTCTGGATATTCATTCCGGTAGCATTTTTAATTATCATCAGAAGAGAAGAAAGACAAAAGATTATCTGCGTGACCTGGAAATGTTACAGTATGACATTTTATATGGAAAACAGTATGTATATGAAAAGAGTGGAAAACCAATTGAAACAGGACATATGCTTATGGGAGTGCGTGATACGATCGTAACAGATCTTATCATGCAGCTCGACGGAACATATAGTATCTATGGTGAAAATTTTACGAAGCAAAGTAAAGTCTATATCAATGGAGAAAAACAAAAGAGTTCATTCTTGAATAATACAAGATTGGAATTAAAAGAATCTGAGATTAAGGAAGGCGATATCATCCAGGTGAATCAGGTGGGATCTAGTAATACTATTTTCCGTAATTCCAAAGAGTATGAGTATAAAGAAGGAAAACTTGTAGAACTTCCGCCAGATGAAAATGCAGTGAAACCTGGAAGAAATGCTTTTGTAAATCCAGAAACAGGAGAACCAAAGTGATATACGAAGAATCAGTAAATTATATTCTTAATATACCGAAATTTACATCTAAAAATGAACCTGGACATACCGAAAAAGTTTTAGAGTATCTTGGAAATCCAGAAGATAAATTAAAAGTTTTACATGTGGCCGGAACAAATGGAAAAGGATCCGTTTGCACATATTTAAATAGTATGCTTCTTTCACAGAAGAAAAGCGTGGGGCTGTTTACATCGCCCCACCTTATTAAAATGAATGAAAGAATAGTGGTCAACGGACAGCAAATTTCGGATGATGAATTTACACAGAGTTTTAATACAGTATACAAAGCTGTCAAAAAAATGATGGAAGCAGGATTAGCACATCCGACATTTTTTGAATTCCTTTTTGGAATGGCACTTGTATGCTTTGATAGGAATCAAGTAGAATATGCAGTATTAGAGACAGGGCTTGGTGGAAGGCTGGATGCTACAAACGTGATCAAGAATCCTGTTGTAACTATTATTACCTCAATAGGTTTGGATCATATGGCAATCCTTGGAGGTGATATAAAATCTATTGCACATGAAAAAGCTGGGATAATCAAGAAAAATGTCCCTGTTTTTTTTGCAGAAACACAAGAAGAAAGTAACCATATAATAGAAGAAACTTCTAGAGAAAAAAATGCTCCATGTAAAAAAATAGGGAAAGATGCGTATGAAATTCTAGGAATCAAAGACAAACATATTGCATTTTCCTGCACAAGTGCGTATTATGGAAATACAACATGGAGTCTACATAACACAGGTATATATCAGCCGCACAATGCACTTCTTGCTATGGAAGCCATGCGTTATGTGATGAAAGAGGAGGCTGACATTGAAGGATGGAGACAGGCTTTAAATGAAGTTGTATGGGAAGGAAGAATGGAAGAAATCCTTCCAGATGTCTATATTGACGGAGCACATAATATTAGTGCTGTACAGGCATTTATGAAATCCATATCCTGTGATAAAAAAAGACATATTATTCTGTTTTCGGCAGTCAGCGATAAAGACTACGAGAGTATGATTGCATGTTTATGTGAAAATCAGAATACCGATTATTATGTTGTCACACAGATAGAAGATAAAAGAGCAGCAGAACTGGATAGGCTGCTTGAGATTTTTAAAAAATATACAGATAAACCTGTTTATGGTGAAAGGAATCTTAAGAAAGCACTTCAAAAGGTGTTATCGCATCAAGAAGGCAGAAGCGTATACTGTCTTGGATCACTTTACCTTGCAGGTATGATGAAAAGGAGGCTGCATGATGCTGGATTTTGATGAAGAATTAAAAAGGTTCAAACCTAGTCTGGAAATAGAAGAGATCGAAGATGCAGTTTATCGCGAAGATATGTCAGATATGGCCGATCTGATAAAAGAAGTTATCGATCAGACAAAGTAAAAGAAAGACAGTGGTGAATCCAGATGGAATATACGGAAAAGATTATCCGTCAGTCAGATTACTGGTACAATGATGGATTGAGAAAAGCACAGATTAAAGATATGTCAGGGGCGGTCCGTTCTCTGCGCCGGAGTCTTAAATTTAATCATGGAAATATTGATGCCAGAAACCTTCTTGGTTTGGTATATTATGAACGTGGAGAAATCGCAGAAGGACTTGTTGAATGGATCATAAGCAAAAATTTACGTTCAACTGATAATATTGCAGAGTATTTTATTAAAAAAGTGCAAAAGTCGACAGAAAAATTAGAGGCTATTAATGAAGCTGTAAAATGTTATAATCAAAGTCTTATTTACTGCAGACAGCATTCTGAAGATCTTTCGGTCCTTCAACTTAAAAAAGCAATAGAAGTACACCCATCATTTTTAAAGGCGTATCAGCTGTTGGCACTGATATATATACACATGGGTCAAAGTGCGAAAGCAAGACCGTTGATCAGAGAGGCCAGAAAGCTTGATACAACAAATGAACAAACATTGCGGCTTATGTATGCATTGTCAGCTCATCATGATCAGAAAACAAAGAAAAAAAATGAAAAAGTGTCTGAAGTGGTAGAATATAATCTTGGAAATGACACAATCATACAGCCAAAGTATACAGGAATAAAAAGAGTAACTGCTAAATCAGCATTCTTGAATCTGATTTTCGGAGTTTTTGTAGGAGCAATGATTGTATGGTTTTTGATTGCTCCAGCGGTGCAAACGATGAAAAATGACAATACGAATAAGCAAATAGTAAAATATGGAGAACGTATCAATTCATTGAAGTCGCAGATTAGTGCGCAGACGCGTGCACTGGAAAAATACAGAAAAAATGAGAAAGACGTAGAAAGTAATCTTGAAACGGCAGCAGGTACAGCAGATAGTTATGAGAAACTAATGAGTGCTAACGAGCAATGGAAATCAGGAGACTATTCAGTAGAAAGTTTGTGTCAGATATTAGTTAAAATTAATAAAGATACTTTGGGTGAAAAGGGTCAGTCGTTGTATGGAAGAATTACATCTGATGTGTACCCGGCAGCAGCTTCATCCCTATACAATAGTGGAAATGAATCTTTTGATGTTGCAAACTATGAGACGGCAATCCATAATTATGATTTTGTTGTACGTATGTATGAGGATTATGATAATGGAGGCGCACTTTTAAATCTGGGACTGTCTTATCTGAAATCTGGCGACAAAGAGCAGGCAATCCCTAAACTGAAACGTGTGATTGAATTGTACCCGGACAGTGAAAAAGCCAAGGTGGCGCAGACAGGGCTCAATATTATATCAGGTGGAGAAGAATCAGAAGATACTTTGAAACGAGCAGGGGAAGTGGTTCAATATACGGATGACTCAGATGAAAGTTCTTATGAAGATAGCACAACAGACACTTATGATGAGAATGTTGATGGTGATTATACAGAGGAATAAGATCAGATTATAAGATGATATAGTATACGAAAGATAAGGATATACATATAAGTGTATATCCTTTTTTAGTACATAAAAGATGAAAAGACTAAGAAGGTGTTTGGAGGAAAGAAATGAAGTATCAAGTTCAAGAAAACTGCCTTACTATTTTTCTACCCAAAGAGGTGGATCATCATAACGCGGAAGAAATAAGAAGAAGTACAGATAATCTCATTGAGAAGAACCACATAAAATATATTATTTTCGATTTTTTGGATACTGATTTTATGGACAGTTCAGGAATAGGAGTAATTATGGGACGTTATAAAATGATCAGGCTCATTGGCGGACAGGTATGGGTAGTACATACCAACATCAGGATAAAGAAAATTTTAAAAATGTCAGGTATGACAAAAATAATTCAGATATATGAGGAGGATCGGTCATGAAAGGTACCAATGAAATGGAAATTATTTTTGATAGTTGTTCAGCAAATGAAGGATTTGCAAGGGTGGCAGTTGCGGCTTTTTTAACGCAGTTAAACCCAACAGTAGAAGAAGTGGCAGATGTGAAGACTGCAGTTTCAGAAGCAGTTACAAAT
>JAHHTM010000040.1 GCA_020024675.1 Muricomes sp. | reverse complement strand
GAGTGAAAACTATGTTGGAAAAAGATTTGATTATTTTTGTTTCAGCTGTCGCCATGGTGTTGATATGTTGGATGCTTACAGAACACTGGTTTTACTCTTTTGGTGTTCTTTCAGAAGAAAAGGCATCCGGACTTGGAGTTTTTAATCGCATCAGCCTTAGAGTTGAGGAGTTTTTCGGTGCAGTAAATCACAAGAAAAATTTTCGGATGATGCGTCTGGAAAAGGAGATGGAGAATTTTCAGTTGAAAGCAGATGAATGTATACAGGAGAATACAAAGAAAGAATTTCGGAAAAATGCGCATGATTCTGTATATGCTAAAAGGAAAAGAAGATATAATATCAAAGAAGATATGTAATGATCCGATTGATACTTCACCTTTTAAGAAAGGGCAGCAGTTACAGGGGTTAGCAGTTGTAACTGCTGTCCTTGCGTTTTCTAAAATTTAACAAGGTAAAGGAGACTGAAAATGAATCAATTATTACAACTAGACGGTAATATATTACTGTTTATACAAGAAAATTTAAGATCAGACATATTGACACCTGTTTGGAAATTTATTACCTCACTTGGCGATATGGGGTGGTTTTGGATTTTATTATCCGTTCTATTGTTGATATCGAAAAAGACACGAAAAATAGGAATAACATCACTTTTGTCTTTGATTATAGGAACATTGATCACAAACGTTGTATTAAAAAATGCAATCGCAAGAGTAAGACCGTATGAGGTGATTGAGGGGTTGGAACTTTTAGTGAGAAAGCAGGCTGATTTTTCCTTTCCGTCCGGTCACTCCTGTGCATCTTTTGCAGTAGCAATGGTTATTTTCAAAATGGCACCTAAAATGTGGGGTATTATGGCAGTCATACTTGCAACACTAATAGCATTTTCAAGGTTATATGTAGGAGTGCATTATCCTACGGACGTAATTGCAGGAATTATAGTTGGAGTTTTTTCTGCTTGGGCAGCTATTAAACTCATTAAAAAATATGAAAAAAAGAACGGTTCATAATTAATTATGAATCGTTCTTTTTGTTTTTATCGGAAAATGTGGTTTGTTTCAAACTTAGCTTCGCATGTAAGCTGTACCCCTAATTTCTTGAAGGTTTTAATATCTACTTCTGAGAGCATAACAGATGTATGTACCTGACAACCTCTAAGTTTAGACAACTGCTGAAGAGCTGTTCTTGCAAGTTCACTGTTAGCGGCACTTGCGGATAGAGCAATCAGTATTTCGTCTGTGTGCAAGCGAGGGTTTTTGTTTTTCAGATATTCTACTTTCAATTTCTGAATCGGTTCAATTGATTCAGGCGAAATAATATGAACTTCGTGATCAATACATGCAAGATCTTTGATAGCATTTAATAAAAGAGCAGCGGAAGCACCAAGAAGATTAGAAGTCTTTCCGGTGATAATACGTCCATCGTTTAATTCCATAGCTGCGGCTGGTCCGTTTGTTTCTTCAGCACGTTTTAAAGCTGCTGCAACTACTTTACGATCCTGTACAGTAACGTTCGCCTGATTCATAAGTAATTCAATTTTTGCAGCTTCTTCTTCAGATGTGGTTCCAAGGAGAAGTGCATTCAAAGAAGCATAGTATCTGCGGACGATTTCCTGGCGAGAAGCCTCTTTACATGCTTCATCATCGATGATACAGTTTCCTGCCATGTTTACCCCCATATCTGTTGGAGATTTGTATGGACTGGAACCGTAGATTTTTTCAAACATCGTATTAAGAACAGGAAAAATCTCTACATCACGATTGTAATTAACAGTAGTGACGCCATATGCATCTAGATGAAATGGGTCGATCATATTTACATCATTGAGATCGGCTGTGGCTGCCTCATAGGCAAGATTTACAGGATGCTTTAATGGAAGATTCCATACAGGGAATGTTTCGAATTTAGCATATCCTGCATGTACACCACGTTTGTGTTCATGATACAACTGGGAAAGACAGGTTGCCATTTTACCACTTCCAGGACCTGGTGCTGTAATGATGACAAGCGGACGGCTTGTTTCAATATATTCATTTTTACCAAAGCCTTCTTCGCTGACGATCATAGGAATGTTGGAAGGATAACCGGCAATATTATAATGAACGTATACATGAATACCAAATTTTTCCAAACGGTTTTTGAAAAGAAGTGCACTTTCTTGTCCAGAATACTGAGTAATTACAACACTTCCGACATAAAGGCCATTATCGCGGAAAGAACCGATAAGACGTAGAACATCAGAATCATAAGTGATGCCCAAGTCTCCTCTGACTTTATTTTTTTCAATATCACGTGAACTGATGACGATTACAATTTCAGCCTGATCGCTGAGTTGCTTTAAGAGTTTTAATTTGCTATCCGGTTCGAATCCGGGAAGAACTCTTGCAGCGTGGTAGTCATCAAATAATTTCCCACCAAATTCAAGATAAAGTTTGTTGTCAAACTGATTGATTCGCTGACGAATGTGTTCTGATTGCAATTTTAAATATTTGTCATTGTCAAATCCAATTTTCATTTTATTTCCCTCTCTCTTGACATATTCAGTACCTAGTATACTATAAAACAGGTTGTGTTTACAATATTTTCACAATCTTTTTATTGATTTATATAAAAGTGGAATTTATAATATGAATAGTGGACTTTTAGGAGGAAAACAATGGATAATCAGAACAACAGAAATAATAACGATCCCAAAAAGAAAAAACAAGGGTGGGGAGTCGTAATGATGACTACTATACTGACGTTTTTTGTTATCATGGGCTTGTATTCAATGATGCAGGATAAAAATCCTGAAAAGATCAGTTATGATAAATTTATTACACTGGTAGAAGAGAAAAAAGTTGAAAAGGTACTTATTGATCCGAATAAACTTTATATCACATTAAAAGATTCTGAAAAAAAAGAAAAAGATCCAACAGCAGAATTTTTTAAAGAATTTTCAGGAGAAGATGAGAAAGAAAAGGCTCCGGATTATTATACGGGAGCTGTTCGCGATGAAAAGCTTGTAGAAAGGCTGGATGCTGCAGGAGTAAAGTTTGAGCAGGAACCACCAGATACAATGTCAGCAATGATATTTGAAATTTTTATCACAATGGTTCTTCCGATCATTCTCTTATTCGTACTTTTTAATTTCTTTATGAAACGCATGTCAAAAGGCGGTGGGATGATGGGAATTGGAAAGAGCAATGCAAAGGTTTATGTAGAGAAAGAAACTGGCGTTACATTTCAGGATGTTGCCGGACAGGATGAAGCAAAAGAATCACTTCAGGAAGTTGTTGATTTCTTGCATAATCCGGGAAAGTATACAGGAATTGGAGCAAAACTTCCAAAAGGAGCTTTATTAGTAGGACCTCCGGGTACAGGTAAGACGCTCCTTGCCAAAGCAGTTGCAGGAGAAGCTAAAGTACCATTCTTTTCATTATCTGGTTCAGCTTTTGTAGAGATGTATGTAGGAGTAGGTGCATCCAGAGTACGAGATCTTTTTAAACAGGCGCAACAGATGGCACCATGTATTGTGTTTATTGATGAAATTGATGCCATCGGTAAAAGCAGAGATACAGCAATGGGGGGCAATGATGAAAGAGAACAGACTTTGAATCAGCTTCTTGCTGAAATGGATGGGTTTGACACAAATCAGGGACTTTTATTGTTGGCAGCTACAAACCGTCCGGAAGTACTTGACCCTGCACTTTTAAGACCAGGACGTTTTGACAGACGTATTATTGTTGATAAGCCGGATCTAAAAGGACGTATTGATGTATTAAAAGTTCATTCGAAAGATGTTAAAATGGATGAGACAGTTGATCTTGAAGCAATTGCACTTGCCACATCAGGTGCAGTTGGTTCAGATCTTGCAAATATGATCAATGAGGCTGCAATCACTGCTGTTAAACATGGAAGACAGGTTGTAAGTCAGAAGGATTTGTTTGAGGCAGTAGAAGTTGTTCTTGTTGGAAAAGAAAAGAAAGATCGCATCATGAGTGAAGAAGAAAGAAAAATTGTTTCTTATCATGAAGTTGGTCACGCACTTGTAAGTGCACTTCAAAAAGATTCTGAGCCGGTACAGAAGATCACAATCGTACCAAGAACAATGGGAGCGTTGGGATATGTAATGCAAACACCGGAAGAAGAAAAATTTCTGAACACAAAGAAGGAATTAGAAGCAATGCTTGTTGGAGCATTAGCCGGTCGTGCAGCTGAAGAAATTGTATTTGATACAGTTACAACGGGAGCTTCTAACGATATAGAACAGGCTACGAAAATTGCGAGAGCGATGATTACGCAGTATGGTATGTCTGAGAAGTTTGGGCTTATTGGACTTGAATCTATTCAAAACAGATATCTGGATGGTCGCCCTGTTATGAATTGTGGTGAAGCTACGGCAGCAGAGATTGATAGTGAAGTGATGGATATGCTCAAAAAAGCATATGCAGAAGCAAAACGTCTTTTGAATGAAAACAGAGAAGCTTTAGATAAGATTGCAGCATTTCTTATTGAAAAAGAAACAATTACCGGTAAGGAATTCATGAAGATTTTCCGTGAAGTGAAGGGAATAGAAGAGCCTGAAGAAGGTTCAGAGAAAAAAGAAGTGCGTATTGCAATGAAGGATTCAGAAGAAATAAAAGAACAAAATGTAGAAGAATAAACTTTTTTGCAGATGGTCTCAAAAATGAGGCCATCTTTTTTTGTAAAAATAATCTTGTTCTGATTTTGTATACTATAAAAATACTAGCTTGAAAGAAATAAAACTTCACAAAATAATTAGCTTGTTTTATAATGATATACATGGAAAACAATTTTGATATTCAAGAGGAATTAAAAAAATTACCTGGACAGCCAGGGGTTTATATCATGCATGATGAGGATGACCATATTATTTATGTAGGCAAAGCAATAAGTCTGAAAAATCGTGTGCGACAGTATTTTCAAAGTAGTCGGAATAAAGGTGTGAAGATAGAGCAAATGGTCACTCATATAAGAAGATTTGAGTATATAGTGACTGATTCAGAACTTGAAGCATTGGTTCTTGAATGTAATCTTATCAAAGAACATCATCCGAAATACAATACTATGCTTATGGATGATAAGACATATCCGTTTATAAAAGTTACTGTAAATGAGGATTATCCAAGAGTAGTGCTTGCAAGAAAGATGGTTAAGGACAAAGCGAAGTATTTTGGACCATATACAAGTGCAGGAGCAGTGAGAGATACACTAGATCTTTTGCACAGATTGTTTCATATAAGAACTTGTAATAGAAATTTGCCTAAAGACATAGGAAAGGATCGTCCATGCCTTAATTATCACATACATCAGTGTGATGCACCATGTCAGGGTTATATTGAAAAAGAAGAATATGGAAAGCATGTTCAGAAGGTACTTCGATTTTTAAATGGAGACTACGACAGTGTAGTGAAAGAACTGGACGAAAAGATGAATATAGCTGCGGAAAATCTTGAGTTTGAAAAAGCAATAGAATATCGAGAATTAATAAGCAGTGTTAAAAAAATTGCTCAAAAACAAAAAATCACAGATAGCAGTGGAGTTGACAGAGATGTTCTGGCAGTTGCATCGGAAGGAGAAGATGCAGTAGTTCAAGTGTTTTTTATCCGTGGTGGGAAACTGATTGGACGGGATCATTTTTATTTAAGAATCACAAAAGATGAATCACATAAGGAAATTATGAACAGTTTTATCAAACAGTATTATGCAGGGACACCATTTATACCAGGAGAACTGATGTTAAAAGAAGAACTTCCGGATATTAAACTTTTAGAAGAGTGGTTAAGTATCAAAAGAGGTGGAAAAGTTTCTTTGCATATTCCGAAAAAAGGAACAAAAGAAAAACTTGTTGAATTAGCAGAAAATAATGCGATTATGGTACTTAGTAAGGACAAAGAAAGACTAAAAAGAGAAGAAAAGAAGACCATAGGAGCAGTACAACAGTTAGAAGAACTATTAGGAATTCAGGGACTGAACAGAATGGAAGCCTTTGATATTTCGAATACAAATGGTTTTGAATCTGTTGGATCAATGATTGTGTACGAAAAAGGAAAACCGAAACGAAACGATTATCGTAAATTTAAAATAAAAGGAATTCAAGGCGCAGATGATTATGGAAGTATGCGAGAAGTTCTTACACGTAGATTTACACATGGATTGAAAGAGCGAAAAGAAAGTGAAGTAAGGGGTGGTTTTACAGTGTTCCCAGACATTATTTTAATGGATGGAGGCAAAGGACAGGTAAATGTTGCTCTCGAAGTATTGGATGAATTAAAGCTGAATATTCCAGTTTGTGGAATGGTGAAGGATGATAACCATCGTACAAGAGGATTGTATTATCAAAACCAGGAGATACGAATTGATAAGTCTTCGGAAGCGTTCAGGCTTGTTACAAGGATACAAGATGAGGCGCATAGATTTGCTATTGAATATCATCGAAAGTTGAGAGGAAAAGAGCAGGTGCATTCTATATTGGACGATATAGAAGGAATAGGACCAGCCAGAAGAAAAGCATTGATGCGGCAATATATGAGCCTTGAAAAGATTAAACGGGCAACAATAGAAGAACTTACGAATGTTCCATCTATGAATGAGAAATCTGCAAAATCTGTGTATGATTTTTTTCACAAAAAATGAAATAATTTATTAAAAAAAGGAGATTAGAAATATGGTACGAGGAGTAGAATTACAAGAAATAGTAGAAAAGATGAATTTAAAGAACATGACTCCCGATGTGGATCTTACAAACATAAAAGTAACAGTTCCTGATATCAATAGACCGGGACTTCCACTGGCAGGTTTTTTGGATAATTTTGATGCAGCCAGAGTACAGGTGATAGGATATGTGGAATTTCGTTATCTTCAGACATTAAGTGAAGAAAGAAAAAAAGATATCTATGACGATCTTCTTAAATTTGATGTACCATGTATTGTATATTGTAGAGATATTGATCCGGAAGAGGTACTTTTGGAGAAAGCTACTAAGAGAGGAATCCCAATTTTTCAGACTTCAAAATCAACATCTGCATTCATGGGAGAAATTATCAGATGGCTGAATGTAAGATTGGCACCATGTATTTCGATTCATGGAGTTTTGGTTGATGTATATGGTGTTGGTGTGCTGATCATGGGTGAAAGTGGAATTGGTAAAAGTGAAGCGGCGCTGGAATTGATCAAAAGAGGACATCGACTTGTTACAGATGACGTTGTAGAAATTAGAAAAGTAAGTGATGTAACTCTTGTAGGTACGGCTCCAGACATAACGAGACATTTTATTGAACTTAGAGGTATCGGTATTGTTGACGTAAAATCAATGTTTGGTGTACAAAGTGTAAGAGAAACGCAAAATATCGATCTTGTTATTACTTTAGAAGAGTGGGATCGGGATAAAGAATACGATAGACTTGGACTGGAAGAACAGTATACTGAATTCTTAGGAAACAGAGTAGTATGCCATCATATTCCAATTCGTCCAGGACGAAATCTTGCAATTATTGTTGAGTCAGCAGCGGTTAACCATAGACAAAAACAAATGGGATATAATGCAGCTCAAGAATTATATAAACGTGTTCAGGAAAATTTAGCAAAACACAGATCATAACACGAGAAAGAGAGGTTATTATGAAATATTGTTTAGGGGTAGACGTAGGTGGAACCACAGTTAAACTAGGACTATTTGAAGACAATGGAACAGTTCTTGATAAATGGGAGATTGTTACAAATACAAAAAATGAAGGAAAAGCGATTCTTCCAGATATTTCAGCAACTATTTTTTCAAAGCTTGTAGAACATAAAATCAAAAAAGAGGATGTAATAGGAATTGGGATGGGAGTTCCGGCACCTGTTACAGCAGAAGGAACTGTGAATGGAAGCGCAAATCTTGGGTGGAAATATAAAGAAGTAAAGCGAGAAATGGAAGAACTTTCCGGATTCAAAGTAAATGTGGGAAATGATGCGAATGTTGCAGCCTTGGGAGAAATGTGGAAAGGCGGCGGTGCCGGAGAAAAAAATATGGTCATGGTTACATTAGGTACAGGTGTTGGTGGTGGATTGATTTCCAATGGCCATATTGTTGCAGGAAACAATGGTGCCGGTGGTGAAATTGGACATATTTGTGTGAATTATGAAGAAACAGATATATGTGGATGTGGAAACAAAGGATGTCTGGAGCAATATGCATCGGCTACAGGAATTGTTCGTCTGGCAAAGAAAAAATTGGAAAAAGAAGTAAGAAGCACCAAACTTATAAAAGATACAGTTACAGCAAAAGACGTTTTTGACTGTGTAAAAGAAGGAGATGTTGTTGCAATAGAGATTGCAGAAGAATTTGGTGCATATCTTGGATACGCGCTTGCAAATATATGTGCACTTATGGATCCAACAGTTATTGTAATTGGAGGTGGAGTTTCTAAGGCGGGTGAGATTATACTTACGTTTATAAAAAATGCATTTGAAGAAAGAGTGTTTTTTGCAAATAGTAATGTGAGATTTGCACTTGCAGCACTTGGAAATGATGCGGGAATTTACGGGGCAGCAAAATTGATTCTTGAAGATTAGAAAGAGGCTGGTTAAAATGATATGTGTCAAGAATCCTGGACACATTGATTTATGAACTAGGCAACACAGATGGATGTTTTTC
>JAHHTM010000004.1 GCA_020024675.1 Muricomes sp. | reverse complement strand
GTATAAATACTTTGCTGTCTACTTCAAGGAATTCGCGATTTTTTTCATAATCTCTTGGGAAAACAACAACTTCTACTGTACCTGTCAGATCTTCCAATGTCAGAAATGCCATGATTTGATTTGTTCTTGTGTGCTTTATTGTCTTATCTATGATCATACCACCTATGATCTCTTTCGCGCCATCATGTACTTTCGATCTTCCATTTTCCTCATCCAACTGAAATTCTGTAGTAACTGCAGAAATATTCCTTTTCCACTGTTCTTCATATTCTTCTAATGGATGTCCACTAATGTAAATTCCAAGTACTTCTTTTTCAAATGCCAAAAGATTTTCTTTGGCATATTCACCTACATCTGGCATCTTGATCTGAAAATCTTTTTTTTGGTCCTCATCTACTAGATCAAATAGTGACATTTGCCCTGTCATACTGTATTTTTTTTCTTGATTTACATGCTCGATAATCTGAACATAAATCGTCATGAACTGTTTTCTTGTACCTTCCAGACTATCAAGAGCACCCGCTTTGATTAGATTTTCGATCACACGCTTGTTCAAAGTTCCTCTTGCTGAAATACGGTTGATAAAATCTTCTAGATTTTTAAATCGGCCATATTCTTCACGATCTAGAGTGATCGATTCAACAACTGGTCTTCCAACTCCTTTGATTGCAGTTAACCCATAACGGATGGCCTCATCATCAACGGAAAAATCCGCAACTCCTCTATTGATATCTGGCGGAAGGATTGGAATCTTCATCTGTCTGCATGCATAGATATATTCCGCAACTTTTGGTGGATTTTCTATAACGGATGTCATCAGTGCTGCCATATATTCAACCGGATAATAATATTTAAGGTAAGCAGTCTGGTAAGAAACCACTGCATATGCAGCCGCATGAGATTTATTAAAGGCATACTTTGCAAAATCGATCATATCATCATAAATCTTATTTGCTGTCTTTTCATCAATGCCATTTGCGATACATCCAGGAACTCCATTTTCTTGATCACCATGAACAAAAATTTCACGTTCTTTCTGCATCACATCTGCTTTTTTCTTAGACATTGCTCTTCTTAAAAGATCACTTCGTCCAAGTGTATAGCCTGCAAGATCACGTACGATCTGCATTACCTGCTCCTGATAAACAATACATCCGTACGTCGGGGCAAGGATTGGTTCAAGTTGTGGACAATCATATGTGATCGTAGATGGTTCTGTCTTTCCTTTTATATACTGAGGGATAAAGTCCATAGGTCCCGGACGATATAAAGCGATACCCGCGATAATGTCCTCCAGACAGGATGGCTTTAATTCCTTCATGAAACTTTTCATACCAGGACTTTCTATCTGGAAAATACCTTCGGTTTTTCCTGTTCCAATATAATCAAGGACATTCTTATCATTGTAATCAATAGTATCCATTGATAAATCTGGTGTTTTTTTCTGAGCCATAGACACTGCATTCTGAATAACCGTCAACGTACGAAGTCCTAAAAAGTCCATCTTTAAAAGTCCCAGTTCTTCTAATGTAGTCATCGTAAACTGTGTTGTAATGGTTCCATCAGATGCTCTTGATAATGGCACATAGTCATCTACTGCTTTCTGGCTGATCACCACTCCTGCCGCATGCATAGAACTATGTCGTGGCAGGCCTTCCAGACGTCTTGACATATCGATCAGATATTTAACCTGTGGATCCGTATCATAAGTCTTACGAAGTTCCGGATTCATGTTCATGGCCTTGTCTATCGTAATATTAAGTTCCGTAGGAATCATCTTGGCAATTGAATCCACAAACGCATATGGCAGATCCATAACTCTTCCTACATCCCGAATGACTCCCCTGGCGGCCAGTGTACCAAATGTAACAATCTGTGCCACTCTGTCTTTTCCATATTTACGAACAACGTAATCTATAACTTCCTGTCTTCTTTCATAACAGAAATCAACGTCAATATCTGGCATCGAAACACGTTCCGGATTTAAGAAACGCTCAAACAGAAGCTGATAACGGATTGGATCTATATTTGTGATCTCAAGACAATATGCAACGATACTTCCTGCCGCTGACCCTCTTCCTGGTCCTACCGCAATGCCATGTTCTTTTGCATAGTTGATAAAATCCCATACGATCAGGAAATAATCAACATAGCCCATATTTTTAATAACACCAAGCTCATAATCCAGACGTTCCCGATGCTCTTCTGCTTTTTCTTTATAATGCTTTTTAAGTCCACTGTCACAAAGCTTATTTAAATATTCCCATGATGTCATACCATCTGGAACATCGTATTTAGGAAGTTTTGTAACTCCAAATTCAATCTCAACATTACAACGATCTGCTATTTTCTGCGTATTTTCCAACGCCTGAAGAGCATATGGAAATACAGAGGCCATCTCTTCTGGAGACTTGACATAATACTGACCGCCTACATAACGCATACGATTTTCATCTTCTAATTTTTTTCCTGTCTGGATACATAACAGAATGTCATGAGCCTTTTCATCTTCTGCATATGTGTAATGTACATCATTCGTAGCAACAAGATCGATGTTTAATTCTTCTGACATTTTAAGGAGCTGCTGATTTACAAGAGCCTGCTGCGGGATACCATGATCTTGAAGCTCTAAAAAATAATTCCCTTTTCCAAATATTTCTTCGTATTCAACTGCTTTTTTCTTTGCTTCCTCGTAAAGACCTTTTGTAAGATATCTTTGTACTTCTCCTGCAAGACATGCACTTAAAGCAATAATCCCTTCATGATACTCTTTCAGAACAGCTTTGTCTACTCGCGGCTTGTAATAATACCCTTCCGTAAATCCTTTTGAAACAATTTTCATAAGGTTGGCATATCCTTCATTATTTTCTGCAAGGAGAACCAGATGATAATAACGGTCTTCTCCACCTGTTATCTCTCTGTCAAATCTGGAATTTGGTGCAACATACACCTCACACCCAAGAATAGGCTTAATCCCTTGCTTTTTTGCCTCACGATAAAAATCGATCACGCCATACATAACACCATGGTCTGTGATCGCAGCACTATTCATTCCCAGTTCTTTCACTCTTGACACATATTCTTTTATTTTATTTGATCCATCCAGAAGGCTATACTCTGTGTGGACATGTAAATGTGCAAAATTCATGCTTCACCTCTGCTGTCTGTAAAGATAAAAAGGGCGGTCCCACCAGAGACTACCCTTATATACATCCTATACTGTTACGCTAGCTTACTCGCCTGTCATCATAAAATTGATTAATCTGTCAGTATCTTCTTTTTCGTATGCAAGAATCTCTAATTCTGGGATTTCTCCATTTGAAAAAATATTTGCCATAGAAACGTACTGAGAAAGTTTAGACTTAAGATTCAATCTGTCTCCTTCACCTGTTACTAATTCTACTTTTCCTTTGCAACTATCAACTACCTTAAAAAATGCATCTATATTTGTTATATTCTGTACTTTCATAAATATAATCCTCCTTTTAGACTTTTATTTTGCCTACAGCTTCATTATATCTTATTTTACGTAGTTTGCAACATATTTTATTAATTTTTTTTCATCTTAATACTATTTTCCAGTATCTCGATTTTGCCTTCTTTAAGCAGACGTCCAACTGCACGTTTGAACGCAGCTTTACTCATATTTAATTCCCCTTTGATCAGCTCTGGAGCAGCTTTATCTGTGAATGGAAGTACCCCATGATTATTCTTCATGACTTTTACAAGATATTGTGCATCTTTATCCATCTGCTGTGGAATTTTACCACGGACACTTAAATCTAATTTTCCGTCTTCTTTTACATCTACAACTCTTGCATCGATTACCTGTCCGACTTTCAAATTACCATAAGCATCTTTTTTAGGAATCAGAGCAGAATAGCAGTTATCTACAGCTACGAATACTCCAAATTCATCACTTGTATCATAAATTATTCCTTTTACTTCATCGTCCTTTTTATATGGTGAATCTGTTCTAAGAAGATGATACACCTTCATTGTGGCGCATAATCTGCTGCTTTTGTCAACGTACAATGTAACAAGACAGGAATCACCTTTTTTTACTTTCGCTGTCTGTTCTTTAAATGGGAGAAATAAATCCTTCTCCAGACCCCAATCCAGAAATGCTCCCATACGGCCTGTATCGGCTACTGTAAGTACCGCAAGTTTTCCCAATGTAACTTTGGGTTCATTTGTGGTGGCGATCATTCTGTCCTGTGAATCTTTGTATAAAAAAACTTCTATAGGATCCCCTGTTTCTATATCATGTGGAACCTGTTTCTTAGGAAGAAGCACACGCTCGGTGTCACTTCCAAGATACACTCCAAAATCTACTTTTTTAACAACAGTTAAAACCTGTTTCATTCCTAATTTCATTGATTAATCTCCTCTGTGTTTTCCCCTACTTTGTAAGTATAACTTGAATTTCAGGATTTAGCAAACTATTTCTACAATGGCATACGGTCTGCCCTTTGTATCTAAAAGTCCTGCCACTATACGATTCTCTTCCACTGCGATTTTCGGACAGATCATATCTCCTTCTACTGCGGATTTTACATATTCTACTCTTAATCCCACTGGTTTTACATCTTCGTTTAACAGTTGAAATACCATTTGTATATAACGACAGTTATTTACATGCCCATTGGTATCAATGTGCTCTTTTCCAACCTGGATCGGCGGACATTCTTTCATATTCTCTGGCAGATCGATTTTCCTGCTTTTCTCCTCCATTGAAAGCGGTTCATCTTTCGAATAAGGCCGAATATCTTCTGGTGTGATTTTTGTAGGTCTCATCCTTTCGGTATCCATAAGCACCCATATGGAATCTGCACGTGCAAGCACCTCGCCTTCTTTGTCTTTCATATAAAAATTTCTCTTTGCACACAACCCTTTCATACCTGTTGCCATTGTATATGTCGTAATCTCTTCTGCCAGTTTAGGAAGTCTTAAAATCTCAATTTGCCAATAAACAATAATCCATGCTCGATTTTTCTCTTTTAATGTCTTTATTCCCTGACCAACTTTCTCTGAATGAAACGTACTACAATCTTGAAAATAATTAATAAGTCCCGGAATTGTCAACTCTCCATTCTCACTTGTTTCACTGTAACGAACCCTACTATCAAAAGAATACATTTTTTTCCTCTTTTCTATAATTCAGTATAACCTATCACTCTTTTTTATCAGATAAAAAACTATGTTCCATAGTGATCACACATTCATATCGTGGATCGATCTCCTTTAATGTTCTAATCAGATCATTTTTTATTTGATTTCTTTGTGTTTCACTATAAACGATTGGAACTACCATATCAAATATAAGATTGATCTGTTTCTGTCCTTCTACCATTCTAAAATCATGAATACTACAATCTTTGTCGATGGAAAGCAATGACATATGTACCTGTGATTTTATTTTTAGAATTTCTGCATTTTCTGTTTCTACAGGATCCATATGTGCCACAAGAAAAACACCTAATTTTTCTTGTGCATCGCGTTCAATCTTATCTATAATTTCGTGAGAATACTCAATATCAACATTATTGGGCACTTCTGCATGGATAGATGCCATACTTCTATTCGGTCCATAGTTATGTACAATAAGATCATGTGTCCCCACAACACCTTCGTAACTTTCCACCATTTCCTTAATCTTTTTATATAATTCCGGATCGATTCCTGTTCCAATCAGTGGTTCTAACGTATCTCTTGCAATTTCGATGCCTGCCCACATGACTACTAAAGAAACACCAACCCCTATAATTCCATCAATATTAATATCCGTAATCGCATAAAAAATAATAGAAAGAATCGTTGCTGATGTAGTGATCACATCTCCCATAGAATCTGTGAACACTGCCATCATTACTTTGGAATCTATTTTCTTTCCTAACTTTCTATTAAAAATACCAAGCCACAGCTTCACCCCAATAGAAAGAAGTAGTATGATTACAGAGACAATCTGAAAATTCAATATTTCTGGTGATTTGATCTTTCCGATAGAATCTTTCAGGAATGTGAATCCTACCTGTATTACAAGAAATGAAACAACAAGAGCCGCTATATATTCTGCTCTTCCATGACCAAATGGATGATCTTCGTCAGCTGGTTTTTCAGCTACCTTCACCCCGACGAAACTGATAATAGATGATCCGGCATCAGAAAGGTTATTAAATGCATCTGCCATAACGGAAACACTATGCATGACAAATCCAATTGCAGCCTTCACCACAAACAAAAATATATTGCAAAAGATGCCTACCATACTTGATAATACTCCATATGATGTACGAACAGACACCTTATCTACATCTTCATAGTTTTTTATAAAATGTTTTATCAGAAATTCTGTCATTTTCTCCTCCGTATCGCATGATATCCAGAATCATCTTTTTAATTTTTCCCAGATATACCATTTTATTTTAAAGTTCGAATTCACTGTTACGTTCTCTTGTGGATTAACTGCATCCATAAATCCAAATTTAGGGTAAAGCACACACCACCAGTTATGTCCTTTTGCCTTACCAATCTCCAACCTTAATGTTTCATAATTTCCTGCCGGAAATACAATCCCATTTATCTGACGATCTGAAAAATAGCAGGTAATAACCGCTCCATGGACTGATGTGTTTATTCCTTTTTCTCTCAGAACCTCTTTTGCAATTTCTTCTACTGTATCAACATGCTCTCTTACCCAGTCTTTTGCTTCTTGTATCTCCATATTTTCAGGCATATTTTTTAAAAAATAATCTACAACAGCTTCTTTAACCTGCAGTTTTAACTGTTGATCTTTCTCACTGTCACTGTTTGCAATAACATGGAATCGTAAAACCTGTTCCGCAAGTGTCTCCTGCATCTTCGAGTATCGCAATCGTTCAGTTCCAATAAAAAGACTTCCTACAAGTATCAGTGCAGACAATATTGTCAATAGTCCCACAATTCTGACATTATATTTATCTGTTTCTTTTCTATACATATGTAAATACCTCCCAAATCAACTGTATGATATGGGAAGTATTTCCAGTTTAATACATTCTATTCATCTTTGCTACGGATAAAGTCAACCACTGCCTCTTCTTGATTTGTAATATGTCTTTTTGTGATGTCTGCAGCAAGCTCTACATCTCTATTTTCAATTGCAGAGATCATTTCATCATGCTCTTCTACTAATTTTCCATGGAAGCCCTTCTGTTTTAAATATTCTACACGATATCTATACATCTGCTCTCTCAAATTATTCAAAAGCTGAATCAGCTTATCATTCCTTGTTGCTGTATAAATAACATCATGAAATGCTACATCTGCCTCTGCTATTCTGGTAACATCCTCGCTTCCTAGAACACCTTTAAAATCTTTGGCTGCTTGTCTTAATTTTGCAATCCCTTCTTTGTCTATTCTTTTACATGCAAGGCATACTGCAAGTTCTTCCAATGCCCCACGCACTTCCAGAACATCTCTTAAACTCTTTTCACTGATATCCGCAACTTCTGCTCCTTTCCTCGGAATCATGAGCACAAGTCCTTCCAATTCTAGCATACGAATTGCTTCGCGGATTGGTGTTCTACTCACCCCAAGCTTATTTGCCAGTTTAATCTCCATAAGTCTTTCGCCAGGTTTTAATTCTCCCCGAAGAATTGCCTGTCTTAATGTATTAAACACCACATCTCTTAAAGGGAGATATTCATTCATCGAAAATTCAAATTTAGGCTCCATGCTTTTCCCTCCTTACTCCATGAATGCTTGTTACATACACTTGTTTTGCAAGTCCACTTTTCTTTATCTTTTCCTGCGCTGCCTTTGCATGTGCTCTTGACTCAAATAATCCAAAAACTGTAGGACCACTTCCACTCATCATGGCATTTAATGCTCCTTCCTTTTTGATCACGTCTTTAATCTTTTCAATAACCGGATGCATCGGAATCGTAACATCCTCAAGCACATTTCCCATAGACTTTGCTATCTTATGAAGATCCGCATTTTTAAGTCCTTCTATCAATCCGTCAATATCCGGATGCTCCACAATCTCTTTAGAATCCAAAGCTTCGTAAACTGCCTTCGTTGATACGCTGACTGGAGGTTTTGCGATCAGCACTGTACATTTTGGCATGGCAGGAAGATCTGTAAGCTCCTCCCCGATGCCTTCTGCAAGTACAGTCCCACGCATAATACAATATGGAACGTCTGCTCCTAATTTCACGCCCCTTTCCATCAGCTCCTCTTTCGATAATCCAAGATCAAACAGAATATTCATTCCATATAATACTGCTGCCGCATTGGAACTTCCGCCTGCCATTCCTGCTGAAACTGGAATATGTTTATTCAAAAAGATATGCACACCTTCGTGAATATGAAATTCATTTATCAACATTTTTGCCGCTTTAAACGCAATATTATTCTCATCTGTCGGAAGGAAATACAAATTTGTCTTTACTACAATTTCAGGATCTTGTTTACGTTCTATCTTTACATCATCATAAAGATAAATAGACTGCATGACCATTCTGACATCATGATAACCATTTTCTCTTTTTCCAAGTACATCCAAACCCAGATTGATTTTAGCAAGTGCTTTCAACTCAATGCTCTCACGTCGTTTTGTCTGTTTCATTCTGTGTTCTCCTTTGTATTCTGTATACATTGTACTTTAATTATAACTATTCTAGCCTTAAAATGCAATCTATTTACACAAAAAGAGAAGAGAATACTGTCATATTCTCTCCCCTTGATCATTATAATAACATCATGCTTTCTTTAAAAATCAAAAGTTTATCCCCTGGCTTTAACACCTCCGATTCAAGAGTATTTACCTCTTTTATTCTATCTACAGTTGTCATGTACGTTTTTGCCAGTTTCCACAATTCATCTCCTTCCTTTACAATGTATCCGGTAATTCCCGGACGCTTCTCTAATTCTTCCAATGATATAGGAGTAAATTCCACATCCGTGATCACCTTCATAGGCACAGGCTTTCGCAAAAATGTATCAAATGCGATTACTGCCTTAATCTCTACCGCCTCACTTCCGGCAGGATTTACCGACAACTGTTCTACATGATAAGAAATATTGGATAAGACATTATCCGGCATGGACGGGCATTCCAGGACATAGGAAAATGGAACCATTCCATGCCAGCTTCCAAACGGCATTACATCATCCGATTTTACATATAAAAATTTCAAATGAAGAATTCCATCGATCAAAATCCCATTTTCTGTTTTTTCCATATGGCCTATCTGTACACTTCCCTCGCTGTGACAAATCTGCAGCACATCTGATTTTAGTTCAGGTAGTCTTAAACGCTCTGTAACTTTGCACTTGGAGTTATTCTGTATCAACAATTCTTCATAAACTGCCTCTCTTGTTTTAAGTGTTGTCTTTTCTTTCAATGAGTACATGTCTTCAAGAAGTTCAATTTCTTCTTCTTTATAAATGTTCATTCTAAGATTCAATGTAGACTCAATGCCAAGCACCCGCATTTCCCCATCTTCGTCCATCCGGACATCGAAAACCGGATCGGTCAGACTACTTTGGACATAAAAATACATACTTTCATCAATATCACTACACTCTATTTTCCCCTCATAAGGAACTGTCTGTTCAATCCAGTCTGTTTTTTCCTCTTCGGACTGGTACATACAAAACACAAGCACTTCACCTTTTATGCGCACTTCATTTTCCGCCAGCCTTATTTCTAGTTTTCTGTTACTTATGTCTGTGAGAAGCAAATGACCGATACACTCTTTTGTACCTGGCAAGACAAGTTCTTCCTTAATTCTATAAGTGTCTTTTTTAGAAGTATGTAATTCCAGAAGATTGACTTTTTTCATTTTTTTGTAAACATTCTCTGTATCTTCGATTCCTGTTGTTGTTTCTTCATCCTCCATTTTTTCCTTTCCTAGTTCCAGCTCAATAGTGGCACGCACACTTAATTTTCTGGAATGTACAAGACCTGGAGTAAATTCCGTCCGAAAATTTTGTACAAAACAAGTTTCTCTTTCTTCCTTCTCCACATAGACCATTTCGTCAAAAGAAATATTTCCTTCCAGCACCGCCGGCTGCGGATCTTCTGAAGCTGTCACATACAAAATCTGATAGTAAAGCTTTCCAGACACACATATATAATTTTCGACCGGTCTTACTTCTTCTACTTTAACTTTTGCACTGCCCTGGATAATCTCTTTTACATCATCTTTTGTATCTGGCACATTAATATCTTCATCAATATAAAACTGATCAAATGTCCTTTTTCCCTCTCTTGTATAATGTATCTGTTTTTTTAATAACGCCATTCTTTAAAAACCTCCCTTAATTAAATATCACTCTTTTCCCTATATCCTCTATCTGAATCACGATATATGGGTACGTTTCAATTTTCTTTGTTTTTTCTCCTTTTTCCGGGCCTTTTAAATCTGTTTTGAAATGGATTGTTTCTTGTGTTTCATACAATTTTTTTATTTCCACACTATATCCTGTTTTTGACTTTTTCCCATACCCTTCTGCAATGTAGGTTTTCCCTCTGTCTGTATAAGTAATATGAAAAGGACTGTCTTTATTCTCGCTGATCACTTCCTTTAATTCTTCTGGAACTTTTTCTTTGTTAATGACTGTAAATTCCAAATTTTGCTTTTTTCCTTCGTCCTGTATCTTACTGATACACCCACTCAATATCAGTACAAATGAAATGCTCATGAGTATGACCTGATACGAACTGTGCCTTTCTACTCTCATTTCAAAATCCTGTGGTATATTTTTCTCTATAAGTCTATGAAAGCTACTTATGGAATATTCTTCTGTTTTGTGCTATACTGTTTGCGTATAAATGCTTATAAGAATAAGAGGAGAAAATAATATGAGTGTGCAGAATCTTACACTGCTGACAGACCTGTATGAACTTACAATGATGCAGGGTTACTTTGAAACTCAAGAAAATGATACTGTTGTATTTGATGTTTTCTTCCGTTCAAATCCAAATCAGAATGGTTATTCTATCATGGCCGGACTTGAACAGGTCATCGAATACATCAAGAGCCTTAATTTTTCATACGAAGATGTAGATTATTTAAGAAGTCTTGGTATTTTCACCGAAGACTTCCTTCAATATTTGAGTGGATTCCACTTCAGCGGAAATATTTATGCGATTCCTGAAGGAACAGTCGTTTTTCCAAAGGAACCTGTTTTAAAAGTCGTTGCTCCTATTATGGAAGCACAGCTTGTTGAGACAGCAATTTTAAATATCATTAATCACCAGAGCCTGATTGCCACAAAGACAGCCAGAGTCGTATATGCGGCACAAGGAGACGGGATCATGGAATTTGGCCTTCGCCGTGCACAAGGCCCGGACGCCGGACTATATGGTGCAAGAGCAGCCATGATCGGAGGATGTGTAGGTACTTCCAATGTCCTTGCTGGAAAACTTTTTAATGTGCCGGTTATGGGAACTCATGCGCACAGCTGGATCATGAGTTTTAAAGACGAATATACTGCGTTTAAAGAATATGCCCGTCTCTACCCAGATGCGTGTACTCTTCTCGTAGATACTTATGATACTTTAAAATCAGGTGTACCAAATGCAATCCGTGTATTTCGTGAATTAAAAGAACAGGGAATCCATCCAAAATCTTATGGTATTCGTCTAGATAGCGGAGACCTTGCTTATCTCTCTAAAAAAGCAAGAAAAATGCTTGATGAAGCAGGTTTTCCTGATGCTATTATCGCAGCTTCTAATGATCTTGATGAATTTCTCATCCATGATTTGAAAGTACAAGGTGCAAAGATTACTTCCTGGGGTGTTGGTACAAATCTGATCACCTCAAAAGACTGCCCTTCTTTTGGCGGAGTCTACAAACTTGCTGCGATTCAGAATGCAAATGGTGAATTTATTCCTAAGATCAAGATTTCTGAAAACACTGAAAAAATCACAAACCCAGGTAATAAGACCATTTTCCGTATATACGACAAAGAATCCGGAAAGATGCGTGCAGACCTCATATGCTTTGTTGATGAAACATATGATACTTCAGAGGATCTTGTACTTTTTGATCCAAATGCCACATGGAAAAAGACAGAACTTAAAGGCGGCACTTATACAATGCGCGAGATTTTAAAACCAGTCTTTATCAATGGTTCCTGCGTATATGATTCTCCAGATGTCATGGAAATTGCCCGCTATTGTCAAAAGGAAAAGGATACTCTCTGGGATGAGACAAAACGTCTTTTTAATCCTCACAAAGTTTACGTAGATCTTTCTCAGAAATTATATGATACAAAAACAGAATTGTTAAATAACGCTTATTCTAAAGGAGATAGTAAATCATGAAAATTATAGTTTTAGCCGGTGGGCTCAGTACAGAGCGTGACGTTTCTCTTTCATCCAGTGCAGGAATCTGCAAGACACTGATTGAAAACGGACATGACGCTTTCCTCCTCGATGTTTTTATGGGATTACCATATGACAAAGACCATCTCGAGGAAGTTTTCACCCTTCCGGGACACGGCCTTGAAATTGCCAAAAATGTAAGTACTGCAGAACCAGATCTTGAAGCTGTAAAAGCTTCCCGTCCTGACCAGTCTGCCTCTTTCCTCGGACCAAATGTTGTTGAACTTTGTAAAATGGCAGATATTACTTTTATCGGTCTTCATGGCGGTGAAGGAGAAAACGGAAAACTTCAGGCTACTTTCGATCTTCTTGGAATCAGATACACAGGCCCTGATTCTCTTGGCTGTGCTGTTGCAATGGATAAAGGTCTTACAAAACAGATCTTTTTGCAGTCAGGTGTCGACACACCTGATGGTGTCTGCCTTCACAAAAATGATCCTGAAAAATCATTAAAAACACTTGGGCTTTCTCTCCCGGTTGTTGTAAAACCTTGCTCCGGAGGATCTAGTATCGGTGTATATATCGTAAATTCCGAAGATGAATATAAAGACGCTTTAAATAAATCATTCAAATACGAAGATGAAGTTGTTATTGAGACTTATATTAAGGGTCGCGAATTTGCATGTGGTGTGATCGATGGTGTTGCTCTTCCACCTGTAGAAATCATTCCGAAAACAGGATTCTTTGACTATGCAAATAAATATCAGGCTGGTGCTACTGAAGAAGTCTGCCCTGCAAATATTAGTGAAGAGATTACAAAACGTATGCAGGAACTCACTGTAAAAGCCTTCCAGTCATTAAAGCTTAATGTATACAGTCGTGCTGATTTTCTTCTGGATGAAAATGACAATCTCTACTGCCTTGAGATGAATACTCTTCCAGGTATGACTGCTGCCAGTCTTCTTCCAAAAGAAGCAAAAGCTGCCGGCATCGAGTACAATGAATTATGTGAACTTATCATCCAAAAATCTTTAGAGGCACGATATCAGTAATGTAAGGAGTACACTATGAAAAATATGACTTTAAAAGAAATTACTGCTGCATGTGGCGGCGTTTATTATGGCAGTCCAAAATTTCTTTCCAAAGAAGTTTCAAGCGTTACGATCGATAGCCGTAAGATTGAAAAAGACAGTCTGTTTGTTGCCATTCGTGGCGAACGTGTAGACGGACACCGTTTTATCCCACAAGTAATGGAAAATGGAGCTTTATGTGCTCTTTCGGAAGAACAGTTTGAAAACTCTGAGTTTTCCTATATCCTGGTCGATTCTTGTGAACAGGCTTTAAAAGATATTGCCGAGCATTACAGAACTTCTCTTGGAATAAAAGTTGTAGGTATTTCCGGAAGCGTTGGAAAAACAAGCACCAAAGAAATGATCGCATCAATTCTTGGCGAGAAGTTTAATGTATTAAAAACAGAAGGAAATCTCAACAACGAGATTGGACTTCCACTGACTGTTTTTAAAATACGACCAGAACATGAAGTTGCGGTTCTCGAAATGGGAATCAGCGAATTTGGCGAAATGGAACGCCTTGCAAAAGTTGCTCGTCCTGATATTTGTATTATTTCAAATATTGGATACGCCCATCTTGAAAATTTGAAATCCAGAGAAGGGATTTTAAAAGAAAAAACATCTATGTTTCACTTTATGAATTCAGATGGTTCTATTATTTTAAATGGGGAAGACGATATGCTTTCTACTATAAAATCCTTTAATGGTACAACTCCTGTTTTCTTCGGTCTTTCTGATGAGCATACGTTTTATGCAACTGACATTAAGGATCTTGGATTAGAAGGTACACGTGCATGTTTCCACACACCAGATTCTTCGTTCACTGCTCATATCCCAATTCCGGGATTCCACATGGTATACAATGCTCTTTCCGGAATTGCTGCCGGACGTATACTTGGCATGACAAATGAAGAAATCAAAAAAGGGATTGAAACTGCCAGCACTATTGCAGGCCGTAACCATCTTATAAAAACAGAATTTCTTTCTATTATCGATGACTGTTATAATGCAAATATTGTTTCTATGAAAGCTTCTCTTGACGTTCTTGCAAAAGCTGCAGGACGTAAAGTCGCTATTGTGGGAGATATGTTTGAACTTGGTGAAAAAGAAAAGGAAATGCATTATGAAACCGGTCAGTATGCTGCTGCTCTTCAAATTGATGAATTGATCTGTATCGGAGATCTTGCAGAGGAAATTGCAGAAGGCGCTAAATCCACTGGCAATATTACCGAAACACATTACTTTAAGACAAAACAGGATTTCCTTGACAATCTAAATTCTATTATTAAAGAAAAAGATACTATATTAGTAAAAGCTTCTAACGGAATGAAATTTCCACAGATTGTAGAAGCCCTGGAAAACTGGAAAAATTAACAAAAAAGGAAGTCAACTGTACCGACCCCCAAAAGTTAGACCTAAAAATCTAACGATTGGAGGTCGGTATTTTTATGGCTAAATATTCTTTTGAATTCAAGAAGAAAGTTGTTTTGGCATACTTAAACGGAGAAGGTGGATACCCATACCTTTCTAAAGTATATGGGATTCCTGCTACAAGCAATATTGAGCAATGGGTTCATAATTATCAAACTTTTGGAGATGAAGGTTTGCTACGTTCACGAAAAAATGGTATATATTCTTTCGAAAAAAAGCTTTCTATTGTAGAATTATATTTATCAAGTGAAATCTCATATCAAGATTTAGCTCTGCAAGAAGGCATTTCCAACCCGTGTATGATTGCAAACTGGGTTAATCGCTTTCGAACAGCTGGTCCTGATGCGTTGAGGCCACGTAAGAAAGGTCGTAAAAAAACTTTGGATAAATCTAAGAAAAATATAATATCTCACACAAAAATGAAGCTGTAGTAGATAAAACATCAATAGATACAAGTGCAGAACACGTAAAGGAATTAGAAGATGAACTTCTTAAATTAAAAATAGAGAACGCATTTTTAAAAGAACTGAGAAGGTTGCGTTTAGAGGACGAAGCCAAAATGAGAGAACGGCAAAAATCATCATCAGCTTCCGAGAACAGTTTAAATTAAAAGATCTTCTCTCATACACTGGAATGCCTAAAGCAACTTATATGTACTGGCAAAAACGAATGGATAGAGAAACTCCTAATAAAGAACTTGAAGAAAAAATGCTCGAGATCAGAAAAGATAATAAAGATTATGGGTATCGTCGTATGCAAGCAGAACTTCGTAACCAGGGTTATATCGTTAATAAAAAGAAAGTTCAAAGAATTATGCAAAAACTAGGACTTCAGGTTACATCTTTTACACGTAAAAGTAGGAAATACAGTTCTTACAAGGGTAAAATTGGTACAGTTGCACCTAACAGAATTCGAAGGCGCTTTCATACTCATGTGCCTCACCAGAAAATCAAAACAGATACCACAGAGTTTAAATACTATGAAGTGGATCCGAAAGGGCATATGACCATACAGAAACTCTATCTTGATCCATTTATGGATATGTGTAATGGAGAAATAATAAGCTTTGCTATTTTCAAAAAACCTACTGCCCAAAACATAATGACTGTTTTAAAACAAGCAATAGAAGTGACATCCGATTGTCCATACCGAAGAACGTTTCATTTAGATCAGGGGTGGGCATATCAAATGAAAGCGTACTCTCATTGCCTTAAAGAGGAACGAATATTTCAAAGTATGTCAAGAAAAGGAAACTGCCATGATAATTCCGTAATGGAAAACTTCTTTGGTCTGCTTAAACAGGAGATTTTTTATGGAGTTGTTTATTATAGTTATTAAGAATTGAAATCAGCAATTGAACAATATATAAAGTATTACAATGAGAAGAGAATTAAAAAGAAACTAGGATGGATGAGTCCGGTGCAATATAGACTCAACCTTCTGGCTGCATAAAAATAGCAAGACAGCTATAAAGCTGCCTTGCTAATAAAGTCTAACTTTGAGGGGTCACCTCAAACACGACTTCCTTTTTTTAAAAGGTAACCTCATCCGCATAATTTGTATGAAATATTTTTCTTATCTCTTCCACATCATCTGATTGTCCAAGTGCCCACATAAGTTTTGTAACAATTGCTTCTGTTGTCATATCTCTTCCTGGAATCACTCCACAATCCAGTAATTTCTGTCCCACTTCATATAAAGAGAAATCACTTTTTTCGTATAGACATTGACTTCTTGCAACTACAGTAATTCCGTGATCTACCAAACGCTTTAACTTAGGAAGAAGATTTCTCCTTTCAAAATGTGTACCGCCTGCACCAAATGCTTCTATAACAATTCCTCTATATTTCATGTGCAACAGCATGTCAAAGATTTCCGGATTTGTTCCCGGAATCAGTTTTAACAAGAAAACATCTGTACATAAATTATCTTTTAATAAACATTCTACGTCGTTTAACTGTTCTTTAATATATTCTTCATTCCAATGAACCCCGTCTGCAAATACCTCACCTATATATGGGGCCGAAATACTTTCAAATGCATTGAATCCTAATGTTCTTACCTTTACAGCTCTGCAACCATTAATAATCTTATCGAAAAAAGCGATCATAACTTTTGGAATTCCAGAATCTACTGCTGCAAATGCTGTCTGAAGGTTTCTCTTTGCATCTGTAAACATTTGTTCTATTGGAATTTGTGCCCCCGTCAAGACAACCGGTTTTTTTAGATTCTGCAACATAAAGCTTAATGCAGAAGCTGTATATGCCATAGTATCTGTTCCATGGGTGATAATAATTCCATCATAAAATGGAAGATAATCTGTAACTACCTGCGCAATATATTGCCATTCTTCGGGCTGGATATTGGAACTATCAAGGTTCAGTATATCTTTTGTATCTATTTTAAAACTATCTTTAAGCTCAGGAAGCAGTGCAAGAATATCTTCGCTATGGATATCCGGAACAAGACCATTGCTTCCCTGTCTTGCTGCAATTGTGCCCCCTGTTGTTAATAGAAGAATTTTTTTCATATGAATATAATTACTCCTTTCTGTCAATCTATTCTCACATTGACGTTAAAACCATTTTTATGTATAATACACATACACTAAATATTAAATTAGAAAAGCAGGTGAAGAACATGTCTTTTAAACGTGGTGATACATGCTACATTATAGAAAACAGCCCTCAGGCAATACGTGGAAAAGTCGTCAGTAAACAAGGTGATATTTACATCATACAGTTAATTGGTTCTTGTGGTGCTCTAAGGCTCACTGAAAACCGTCTCTTTAAAACAGCCAGCGAAGCCGAAGATAGTGTTAAGGCTCCTTCTGCCGCTGTACATGTTCAATTATCCAACACACAAAAAAGAGCTGATAATTTCAACATTTCCATATAACTCTACAATGCTTTAAACTGTGTTTCTCCTATAGCAGGCAAGTACGCAGTTTTTTTATTTCTTCTCCCGTTGCAAGGTCTTTTGAAAATGCACTGGCACTTCCCGCAGCAAGTGCAGTATAAAACGCATATCGGTAATCCTGCTTCTCCTGCCATCCTGCAACAAATCCAGCAACCATAGAGTCTCCCGCACCCACAGCATTGATAAGTTCTCCATTCGGTGCATCCTCGCTGATGATTTGTCCATCTTGTGCAACTAATACTGCTCCTTTTCCTGCAAGTGAAACTAAAACATTCTCTGCTCCCATTTCTTTCAATTTTTTGGCATAAACAATTGCTTCTTCCCGGCTCCTAATGGCCGTATCAAAGATTTCTCCCAGTTCATGATGATTGGGCTTTACAAGAAAAGGATGATATTTTAAAGCCGATGTAAGTCTTTCCCCTGTCGCATCTACAACAAAATGAATCCCTCTGTCTTTTAATGTTCCCATGATCTGACTATAAATATCCTCTGGTACACACGATGGAACACTCCCTGCTAAAATCAATATATCCCCTCTTTTCAGATCTTCTAATTTTTTCATCAGCAGATCTAATTCCTGTATCCCGATTTTAGGTCCTTGTCCATTTATTTCTGTTCCATCAATGGACAACAGTTTTACGTTAATCCTTGAGAAACCTTCCTCTACCGAAATGTATTCTGCGTTAATCCCACATTCTTGTGTCCTCTTTGCGATCTCTTCTCCTGTAAAACCTGCCACAAATCCATACGCTGTATTTTTTACTCCAAGTCTTGAAAGAATCATGGAAACATTCAATCCTTTTCCACCCGGCACGATTTTTTCTGAAACCGTCCTGTTTGTAAGTCCTGTCTGAAATTTTGGCACCTCTACAAGATAATCTAAAGATGGATTTAAGGTTACTGTATAAATCATTTTCAATCCCCTTTTTCTATGTCGTTCGTTTATACTTACGTTCTGATCAATCCGCCATAATTCTAACATACAATTTTATTCTTTACAAACTACACAGAAAAACAAAAAGGCCGGAACCTATTGTTTCAATAGGATTCCTGCCTTTTTACAAAAGGAAAATAATTCTGTAGGAAGGGGGATAACAAATTATCTTCAGTTTTTTATTTTATTTTGTTATTCTTATTCTTTCATGGGCAACGTGTTTGTCTTCTGTCTCTTTATTATTAAATGGTGTAACTCTGAATGAAAGTTTAAATGGCTCAAATTTAGCACGATATTTATCCAGCTGCCACTGTCCACAAGAATAAGAGCCAAGTGCATTCTGTTTGTAGTCTACGTTGAATACAACATAATCACGTTTTACAAGATCACAAGTGTGTTTTGCATCGTCAAGATCTTTTTCTTCATACCATGAGGCACTGAAGTTGAAACTGTCTTCTGTAGATGCAACAATTCCCATACCTCTGTCATTTGTTAAAGATACCCATTTACAATCCATATGATTTCCATTTGCCTGTGGCACAATATAGTTTGTAAAAAGTCCATCCACTGTATTTTCATAAACGCCCATCATACCTGCTTCTTTTGAATCTGCATAATTTTCACCAGGTCCCATTCCAAAGTAACGTACCTGATCCATAGATTTATCTAAGTGCATTGTTACACCAAGTCGTGGGAACATATCCGGTGCACATCCAAGTGCTCCACCCATCGCCATATTAGCAGAAGATCCATTTGCAGATATTGTCGCTCCTGTATCTCCCATTTTACCTCCAGGCTCACCTGAAATATCGATAAGTACATCGCCGGATGGACATACAACATACGTATATGTGATCTTAAAATGCCATGCACTGTTTGTTGTGCTGTTGATCGTATTAACTTTTACTGTAAGGAAGTTATTCTCTTCTTTATAGTCGATTCCCATAACAACTTCATGTTCAAGATGTAAGAAGTATACTTTCTTCATCTGATCAATGATTTCCATATCATTACTGATTGGAGCTCTCCATAATGTGAATCGTGGTCCTTTGCTCATCACCTGCATACCGTCTCTTACGATACTTACAATATTTCCACGAACAAGATCAAAATCTACATAGAAGTTTGCTCCTTCTGCATGAAGTAATGTATGGTCTTTTGTTACTTTTAATATGCCTTCCGGAGTTACTTCGATTCCCTCTTTGTAAATCGGAAGTTTAAACTGTGCTGTAGCAAGTTCATGTCCTGCCGGAGCGTATCTTGTATGATTCTTTAACTGATACGAAATATTTACATAATATTCTGCTCCTGATTTCGCCTGAATCTTAGAAAGCTCATATGGAACTGTAATCTGTTTTTCAGCTCTTGCAGGAATAGACGGGAGATCAAAACTTCCCTGTTGAATTATCATGTCATCTTCCATAACATTGTAAACAAGTCGGAACTGATTTAAATCAGCGAAATCATATCTGCTGATAAGTTTGATTGTTCCTTCTTCTAAGTCTACAGCTGTTGTAGTAATAGGCTCTGCAACTTTTTTATATTCGAAAAGTCCTGGTGAAGGAGTACGGTCTGGCATCAACATACCATCAATACAGAAATCCTTGTTAGATGGATCGTCACCAAAGTCGCCACCATAACGATAGTATTTTTCACCGTCTTCTGTATAAGATTCGATACCATGATCAAACCATTCCCAGATAAATCCACCCTGAAGCTTGTCATGTGCATAGAAGAGGTCTTGATATTCTTTAAGATTTCCTGGTCCATTTCCCATTGCATGACAGTATTCGCAAAGAAGATGTGGATGCTTACTATTTTCAATGACATCTTTCATTAAAAATGATTTTGTAGGATTTTCAAGCCATGTATACATAGTAGAATATACATCCGCATATTCCATATCAAAATCACCTTCATAGTGAACAAGACGAGTTGGATCCATCTGATGTGCAATTTCTGTCATTTTGAAGAAGTTGCATCCAGAAGCAGATTCATTACCAAGAGACCACATCAGAATAGATGGATGGTTTTTATCTCGATTTATCATACGCACCATACGAGATACATAGGCAACTTCCCATGTTGGATCATCGGAAATCCATGCATAATTTCCTGTGAGTTCGAATCCGTGGCATTCAAGATCTGTCTCATCAATCATATACATTCCATACTCATCACAAAGATCATACAGATAATAGGAATCCGGATAATGACAGGTACGGATTGCATTCACATTAAACTGTTTCATGAGTTTGATATCTTTTTCCATCTCTTCTTTTGCAACAACACGTCCATTTTTTGGATTGTAATCGTGACGATTCATTCCTTTGAATTTAATAGCCACACCATTTACAAGAAATGTATCGCCATTAAGACGGATATTTCTAAACCCTACGTTCTGTGGGATTACCTCAATTACTTCTCCATCTTTTACAACTGTCATATACAATTTGTAAAGGTATGGTGTCTCAGCTGTCCAATGCTCAACGTTTTCAATCACTGCATCGATACTTACTGTTTCGTTTCCTGTCTTTGTCTCTTCAAATACAACATTTCCCAAAACATCATGGAGTTCAAATTTAATATTCACAGTAGCTTCTGAACGCAGTTTTGTTTCTACATGGAGAAGACCATTTACATACGCATCATCTAAATCTGCCACTACTTTGAAATCATTGATTCCATCTTTTGGCACACCAAGAAGTTCTACATCTCGATAAATACCACTTTCCCACCACATATCTTGATCTTCAAGATATGTTCCGTCTGACCACTGGTATACACGTACGGTTACATCATTGGTCTGGCCAACTTTTGCAATCTGTGTAATATCAAATTCCGCTTCATTTCTTGCACCTTTGCTATAGCCTACTTCCTGCCCATTTACCCATACATGGTAAGCCGAATCAACACCGCAGAATCTTAATATAATCTGTTTATCTCTAAAAGATTCCTCAATATAAAATGTGCGTTTGTAAATACCTGTTGGATTTTCTGTTGGCACGTATGGTGGATTGATCGGGAAATTGTACCACAAATCTGAGTAGTGCATTTTACCATAGCCCTGAAGCTGCCAGTTACCAGGAACTGTAATATCATCCATTGCTTCCGTATCAAAATCACTTGCATAAAATCCCTCTGGACTGTATTCTGGTGCATCCAGGAATAAGAATTTCCATACACCATTTAAATTTTTGAAAGCATGTGTATATCTATTATCATTTAAAACTGCCTTTTCCATAGAAGGAAATGTCAAAAAATGTGCTCTTGAAGGCATTCTATTGATTCCATCTACCTGATGATTCTCCCAAACTTTCATATTTTAAACCTCCATATTTTTATTATTTTCGATTTTAAAATCATTTGTTTTTCGGATTGTTTTTTTCTCATAGCGGATCCATGCAAGCCATGCAATACCTACGAAGATAACAACACCTAATACATTATATATAAGACTTCCAAATGGATTTGCTGCGCCTGCTGGTAATGTTCCATTTAATGCCTGCTTCATAAGTGCCGGATCTGGAACTGTTGACATAAAGAACACAAATGCGAATACTGCCAGAAGGAAGAATCCTGCAATAAGTCCAACTATTCTATTACCAAATTTGTAATCACGAGGCATGTCATCTTTTTTAAGACGAAGTCCAATGTATGCTATCACAAGGAATAGTACCGGAAGTAAAGATGTTGCCGCTGTCATGTTAAGAAGCATCTGAAGGAAGCTGTCCATATTTCCAATTCCAAGTGCCGGAATTGCTACAAGAATTGTAACAACGATTCCCTGTACAAGGAGAGCGTTTGTCGGGTTTCCTTCATGATTTGTCTTAACAAGCCATTTCCCAAATACTCCTTCTGGAATTTCTGAGAAAAAGATTTTAACTGGAGCAGCGGTCCAAAGTGCAAGTGATCCAAGTCCCCCTAAAAATAAGATCAGTCCTACAAGACGCACTGTAACACTTGTTGGAATACCAAATTTCATTAACAATTCTTCGAATACAACAAAAATAGCATTTGAATAATTTCCGGCGATCATTTCATGAGGTACTGCAATACCTACAGAAACGGCACCCAATACGTACATAACACCAATCACGATTGTTGAAATAACCATTGTCTTAACAAATGTTTTATTTCCACCTTTGATGTCTTTAATATATACACCGATACTTTCTCCACCGCCTACTGCCTGTAACACCCATGCCATAACCATGAAGAATGTCCAATTAAATTTTGGCATAACAGTTTCCATTGTAAATTCCTGTGCCGGTGCCTCTTTTAATCCTGCCACAAGAATAAAGGCAAAGAGGATAAATATGATACCCATAATAAATCTGGCAGCTCCCGCAATATCTGTTACTTTTGAGATCCAGCCCACTCCTTTGATACAAACGTAAGTCATAAGCCAGAATAATATTATGGAAAGAAGTGCTATAATCTTTGTTCCATTCGGTCCTTCAAATGCATTCCTCCCAAGGAATGTATAAGATCCAAAGATCAATGTATTGGGAAGTAATGAAACAAAAAAGAATAAGTTTACAAAGAAGTAAGACCATGCTCCTAAGAAAGCCCATTTTGGACCAAGAACACATTCTAACCAGCTATGCACTCCTGATTCTTTGTCTGAGTTTGCTGATGCAAATTCCGCAATCATAAGAATGAACGGAAGGAAATAAAAGATCGTAGCAAATATATATGCAGGAATCGTAGCAAGTCCAATCTCAATACTGTTATTGATAATACTCGGAAATGCAAATACTGCTGAAAAAGTCATCATTACCAGAGAAGCAACCCCCAGCCTTTCTCTTGAATTTGTTTTTTCCATGAATAATTCTCCTTTTCTTTACCTGTTTTCATCCCAGAAACAGGAACCTGTTTTTAATGTTACTCGTCTAAGCCTTTGCGCATCTGCTTTTGTAACCTAATTATAGCATTCCAAAAATCCAATTTCTTTCATCTATGTTGAAGTGTTTTATATTTATGTTGAATTTTTTTATCTGTCCAATATTCATTTTCTTACCATTTACTACTATTATATTGTGCAAATTCAGATTTTATTTATATGTTTTAAGTATTTCTTCCTTCCAACCTCTTTTAGTTTTGTTGAGTACTTATATATATGTTGACTACATTATCCTTTCGGAATATACTAAACATATGAAATATATTACACACTTTTTACTATTTTTATGATTTTATTAAGGAGATTTTTATGGGAAGAGTTTTCGAAGATGACACTGGTGTACTATTTAACAGCACACCTATAAGTAACGATTTTCATCTATACGAATGCGGATATGAAGAATGTAAGCCTACAAAACCTTTTGAATTTGTTCCTATCGACTACTGGGTCATTCACTATTGTATTGCAGGAGAAGGTTACTTTCAGATATTAGACAAGCAGAATCATATTAAAGCCGGGGATATATTTATGATTCCTCCACACACACGAAATAAGTACTATCCAGATTCAGATCACCCATGGAGTTACCGTTGGATTGGTCTGCGTGGAAGCAATGTAAAAAAAATACTGTCCTTATGTGGGTTATCTCCGGAAAATTATATTATTCATCATAACATGGATTCTAATTTAGACCGTTTGTTTGAAAAAATTTATCTTGACCTTCAAAAAGGGCAAGGACTTATGGCTCTAGGAAGCGTTTTATATCTTTTAGACTATATTCAAAACAATATTCGAAATTCCAAGCTCGATCACTTAAGTCCCGGAGAAACTTATTTTCACAAGATTTTAAATTATATCCATAAAAATTATTTCAACGATATATCTGTATCTGATATTGCTGAAAGCAACAATATTGACCGGACCTATGTATTTAAATTGTTCCAAAAATATATGGGCATAAGTCCCAGTCAATATCTTCAGCATTACCGACTGGATAAAGCATGTGTTCTTTTAAGAAAAAGTTCTCTTAGCATTACAGATATTGGATATGCTGTTGGTTTTCAACATTCACCATATTTCACAAAAGTTTTTAAAGACTATATCGGTGTCAGTCCCTCCGAATATAGGAAAAACTTTATGAAATTTGGAAATGATCCAAAAAATACATAAAAAAAACACCTGCTACCAGGTGTTTTTTTTATTATTCTGTCTTCCCATTTTTCTTCTTTACAAAGCAAAGTACACCTATCATCAATACGATTCCTATCGGAAGTGCTATGTATGCTTTACGTACGAATCCAGCAATAATATACGTTACAAAAGAAACGGACGCTACCATGATCGCATATGGAAGCTGAGTAGAAACGTGATTTACGTGGTTGCACTGTGCCCCTGCAGATGCCATGATTGTTGTATCTGAAATTGGAGAACAGTGATCTCCACACACTGCTCCAGCCATACATGCTGAAATAGAGATGATCATCATTTCTGCATTTGTTTCAGCAAAAACAGCAACTACAATTGGAATCAGAATACCAAATGTTCCCCATGATGTACCTGTTGCAAATGCCAGGAAACATCCTACCAAGAAAATAATTGCCGGGAGAAGGCTTACAAGACTTTCTGCACTTGATTTCATAATGCCAGCTACAAATGGTGCTGCTCCAAGGCTATCTGTCATGGCTTTTAATGTCCATGCAAGTGTAAGGATAAGGATTGCTGGAACCATTGCTTTGAATCCTTCTGGAATACATGACATACAGTCCGTGAATTTTAAAATTCTTCTTACAGAGTAGAAAATAATCGTAATAACAAATGCAATAAAACTTCCAAGAACAAGTCCTACTGAAGCGTCACTCTGAGAAAAAGCTGTTACAAAACTTTCACCTGAGAAAAATCCTCCTGTGTAGATCATTCCAATTACACAGCTGACAATAAGTACGATAATTGGAAATACTAGATCGATCACGCTTCCTTTGGAAGAAACTTCCTGATCGTCTGAATTTTCATATGGTCGGTCAGGTGTTGTATAAATATCCCCTGCAATCGCATTTAATTCATGTGTTCTCATAGATCCGAATTCAACATGCATAACTGCCATTGCGATCATTGTAAATAATGTCAACAATGCATAAAAGTTATATGGAATTGCATGAATGAAAACAGAAAATCCATCTTCACCTGGTACCAAACCTGTAACAGCAGCTGCCCAGGAAGAAATCGGTGCAATAATACATACTGGAGCTGCTGTGGAATCAATAAGATAAGCAAGCTTTGCTCTTGAAACATTATGCTTATCTGTTACCGGGCGCATAACGCTTCCTACCGTAAGACAATTGAAATAGTCATCAATAAAAATCAGCACACCAAGTGCAATCGTTGCAAGCTGTGCACCTACACGACTTTTAATATGTTGACTTGCCCAACGTCCAAAAGCTGCAGAACCTCCAGCTTTGTTCATAAGACACACCATGATACCTAAAATAACGAGAAATACCAAAATACCTACATTATATGAATCAGAAAGTACACCAATGATACCATCCTGGAATACATGTGTGATCGTTCCTTCAAATGACAGTCCTGAATAAAATATACCACCGATCAAAATTCCAATAAACAATGAACTATATACTTCCTTTGTGATAAGTGCCAATACAATGGCTACTACTGGTGGTATAAGTGCCCAAAAAGTTCCATATAAAGCCGGTACATATTCTTCCGCCTCTTCAGCTGCGAATGCAATCGTTGGACAACACACGATCATAAGCATGATACTAGATAAGGTCCACATAAATTTGCGTGTTACTCTTTTCATTTCAAATCCTCTCTTTTCCTTGTATATTCCTGGGAAATGATAAAAGCCATGAACGACTCCTTCGAAGCGCGCTCATGGCATGTAAAAAACTAAACAAAATGTAATGTCTTTCGATAGCGCTCCACAATTGTGACAGTACGACATATATTCTACGCCGTCCCAGGAAATACACTTAGGCAATGTATTCCTTCGGCGATTTTTCCTTTCTCCATCTGGCAGCCTGCCTAAGCTATAGCCAAACGATACTGATAAAAATCGCTCCTCTATCATGTCCCATATTTAACACCTATGTTTTAACACCAATTTGATTTAATGTCAAGTAATTTTGGGATTTTAAATTTTTTTATTTTCATGTAATTTTTTCTATTGTAAAATGTTATATAAGTGAAAGGGGGAAAACAATGGATAATAAAGAACTAAATCAGGTTTATGAATTGTACTATCAGCCGCTGTTTTTATATGCTCTTTCCCTCTGCAAAAACCAAGAGGATGCCGAAGATCTCGTCGCAAATACTTTTGTAAAAGCCCTGGTCTCTTTTGAATCAGGGAATTTGAAAAGTTGGATGTACACTGTTTTAAAGAACGAATTTTTTAATAATTACAAAAACAGAAAACATCTGACTTCACTTGAGGATTTTTCTTTCGACTGGCTTTCCAAAACAGATGATATTTTAGA
>JAHHTM010000039.1 GCA_020024675.1 Muricomes sp. | reverse complement strand
CAACAGATGTTGCTGCCAGAGGAATTGATGTAGATGAAGTAGAAGCAGTTTTTAATTATGACCTTCCACAAGATGAGGAATATTACGTACACAGAATCGGAAGAACAGGAAGAGCTGGGCGCGTAGGACGTTCATTCTCATTTGTTACCGGAAAAGAAGTATATAAACTAAAAGAAATCCAACGTTATTGTAAGACTAAGATCTATGCACAGAAAGTACCTTCATTAAAAGACGTTGCCCATACAAAGGTAGAAAATATTCTAAGAGAAGTAGAAGATGTTATGACATCACAAGATCTTACAAAGTATATTCAGGTGATCGAGGATAAAGTAAATGTTTCTGACTATACAGCAATGGATATAGCAGCAGCATTTCTTAAAATGTCTATGGGAGAAAACAAACCAGAAAAAGAGCCGGAAGAAGAATATGCAGATACCGGAGCGGAAGAATCCGGAATGGTACGTCTGTTTATAAATATAGGAAAGAAAAACAAGGCAAAACCAGGAGATATCGTCGGTGCGATAGCAGGAGAAAGTGGAATTCCGGGAAAACTGATTGGTACAATTGACATGTACGATAAATATACATTTGTAGAAGTGCCAAGAGAGTACACAAAAGATGTGTTAAAAGCGATGAATAAAGCGAAGATCAAAGGTAAATCAGTTGCAGTAGAACCTGCAAATGCACGATAAAAACAAGAAGACCATTAAAGGAAAACCTTAATGGTCTTCTTTGTTTTAAAAGAACAGTGTAAAAATTAAATCGGTTATAAATAAAATACTAAGTGTTGATAAAATAATATATTTCCATTTTTTTGACAAGGATAAAAAATAGTCGGCACATTTTGGAGCAAGATAATATAAAAATGCACAGCCTACAAGGGCAAAGAAAATAGAACCACCAAGAAAGGTGTGTCTGTTCAATGTCATGAAGTAACCATGGTAATTGATATTTATTAATTTGTGGTTGCCCTTCATGATCCAATCAAAAAAGTATTCAACAACTGAATAAATTGTCATGATTGATAAAAATGACAAGATTGGAAGATGAGAGATCCGTTGTACAAATTTTAGTATCAATAATCCACAGAAGCCATATAAAGGAATCCATGGACCGATAAGCAGACCACGATTTGAAAACACACCTTCTCTGGTAAGAAACATACATGTTTCAAAAAGCCAACCGAAAATTGAAAAAGTAAAAAAGATAAAAACACAAGTTGGAAAATCATATACTCTGTTTTTATTCCATACAGAATGAATTTCACTTTTTGGAGGCTGGATTGAATATAAAAATACAGGATATTGATCCGGCGCAAAATAAGAAATTTTGCAATAAGGACCTTCAGAATCATCGTAGAGTGCTTTGCTAATAAGTAGCTCATCTTCGGAAGGTACAACATCAATGATTGGATCATTAAATTGTTCGTAGCCGGGAAGACGTGAACGAACATATTTTTTACGAAGAACTAAATACAATTCAGTATCTGTTGCTGTTATATAGGGATTTGTAAAAATTAGATTCACAAGTCCAAGAGTAAAAAAAGATAATATTTTCCAATGTAAAAAAGACAGGTGCATACGAAACAGGTGCAGTTTATTTCCTTTCATAAGTTGTTTAGACAAGTGAAAGGCTTCCGAACGATCAATTGCCGGGTTTTCAGCAAGAATATAAGGAATCATACTATATTCATAGTGTTTGATAAATCCACCAATAATCGTAAGATTCCAAAGAGCCTGGTATACAGAGCGACAGAACATGATCCATACCGGATTTTTTGTAAATCTTAATTTGAAAAGGTAAAATATTTTACTGATCTTTGTGCTGTGGTAATTTTTTGCTTCCAAAAAAAATCTTTTTTCACCAATAAAAAGAATATTGGCAATCAGGTACTGATATAGAATAGCAAGAAGAACACCTGCCAATACAAAAGCAGAAGCCCATTCAAACTTACGGAACAAAAGTGTATGTATTGCCTTTATGATCGAGAAGATAATAGAACGTCCGCTAATATAAAGATCAATCAATAAAGTAGAGAAAAAACCTATAACAGAATGAAAAACAGGAATCCGTTTATTCATAAGCTGCTCTAACGTATCTTCTATTATTTGTGATGTAGGTGCATTTCCTGTCAGTTCAGAAAATGACAGGTCATAACCATTTGAATTATAGTGATGAATGAAAAAAGTTGAGGATGTATATGCAGTTGTAAGCATGGCAATAAGGAAACAAACAGAAATCATGCGCTTCATATTGTGTTTCATAGAACCTCTGGCTTTTTTCTTAAGATCAGATGTTTTCCACATGATAGACCTCCTTTACTATGTTCATTATAGTAAAGAAAAGTTAATTAAGCAATGACAATCAAAAATCACTTTGGTACAATGAAGGCAATGAACGTAAAGTGGAGGAAATAAAATTGAAAAAATTATTACCTTATCTGAAAAATTATATAAAAGAGAGTATTATAGGACCTCTGTTTAAATTATTAGAGGCAGTATTTGAATTGATCGTACCAGTTGTCATGGCTGCGATGATCGATGTAGGTATTATGCAAAAGGATACTCTGTTTATTTGGAAAACATGCGGAATTTTAGTAACGTTTGGTATACTTGGTCTGGTCTGTTCGTTGTCAGCGCAGTTTTTTGCGGCAAAGGCGGCTACAGGATTTGGAATGGAGCTTAGAAGAGCCATGTTTTCGCATATTGAAAAACTTCCATATGATCAAATTGACAAAGTAGGAAGTGCAACACTGATTGTTCGAATGACAAGTGATATTAATCAGGTGCAGACAGGAGTTAATCTTGTATTACGATTATTTTTAAGATCCCCATTCATTGTGGCAGGGGCAATTTTTATGGCATTTACCATAGATGTGAAAGTGGGATTGATATTTCTTATCACAGTTCCCATTCTGGCTTTTGTGATTTTTGGAATCATTATGGTAACGATTCCAATGTATAAAGATGTACAAAATTCTTTGGACGATGTTCTTTGCGCTACAAGAGAAAATCTGACAGGTATTCGCGTAGTACGAGCTTTTAGAAGAGAAAAAAAAGAAGTCGCGGAATTTAAAGATAAAAGCATAAGACTGGAAGAACTTCAACAACGTTCCGGAAAGGTTTCAGCGCTTATGAATCCTCTTACCTATATTATCGTAAATATTGGAATTGTTTTAGTAGTGTGGGTAGGAGCAGGTCAGGTTAACATAGGACATCTTACCCAGGGGGAAGTAATCGCACTTGTAAATTATATGATGCAGATCCTTCTTGCCCTTCTTGCTCTGGCAAACCTTATTGTGTCCTTTACGAAGGCGGTGGCATCAGCAGGAAGAATCAATGAAATTTTTGACCTTTCTACAGAAAAGAATGAAGGAACATACAAACCGATTCCAAATGAGGGGCCATTTGCTGTTGGGATGGAAAATGTAAGTTTTAGTTATGGAAACAGAGAGGTTCCAGCGTTATCTAAGATTTCTGTTGATATTGCGCCAGGAGAAGTGATTGGTGTAATAGGGGGAACTGGATCTGGAAAAAGCACATTTGTAAACCTTATTCCTTCCTTATACAAAGCCGGAAAAGGAAAAGTGACAGTAGCAGGTATGGATGTTTGTGAATGGGATACAAAAGCACTTAGAAAAGAGATAGGAATTGTTCCTCAAAAAGCAGTTCTGTTTAGAGGAAGCTTAAGAGATAATATAAAAATGGGAAGAGAGTCTATATCAGATGAAGTAATCATACAATCATTGAAATCAGCCCAGGCCTGGGAATTTGTCAGTAAAAACAGTAACGGGCTTGATCAGTTTATTCAGGAAGGTGGAAAAAATCTATCAGGTGGACAAAGACAAAGGCTTACAATCGCAAGAGCACTGGCAGGAAATCCCAAAATACTTATATTAGATGACAGCACATCAGCGCTTGATTTTGCAACTGAATTAAAAGTCAGACAAGAACTACAAAAACGGAAAAAGAAGTGTACGACATTTTTGGTTTCTCAAAGAGCTGCATCTATCATGCATGCAGATAAGATACTGGTTCTGGAAAATGGTGAGATGGCAGGGTATGATACACATGAAAACCTTATGAAGAAATGTGATGTATATCAGGAAATATGCGCATCTCAGCTTTTGAAAAAGGAGGGGTGTCAGTAATGAGAGAAAAATATAAAGTATTTCAGAAGATAGTACAACTTATAAAACCTTCTTGGTTTTATATTGTGATTTCAATTGCATCAGCATTTTTTTCGGTTGTTTTGACTTTATATGCTCCAATCCTTACAGGGCATGCCATTGATCAGATTGTTGGTCAGGGTCATGTAGGATTTGTGGAAGTGATATCTATTTTAAAAATTCTGACACTTGCGGTTTTCCTGACAGGTGTAGCACAGTGGTTTATGAATTACTGTAATAATACAATTACCTATAGAGTGGTGAAAGACATCAGAATTCGAGCATTTGAGCATCTTACCAGACTTACGGCAGAGTATGCAGATAAAACACCAAGAGGTGAGATTATAAGCAGGATCATTACAGATGTAGAACAGTTTTGTGAAGGTCTGCTTATGGGATTTACACAGTTTTTTACGGGAGTGCTCACTATTTTCGGAACTTTATTTTTTATGATTCGAATGAATGGTGCTATTTCATTAGTAGTTATATTCATTACACCGTTATCTTTGTTTGTAGCAGCATTCATCGCAAAACGAACCTATACTATGTTCAAAGAGCAATCTGAAATAAGAGCAGAACTAACTTCTTTGATCAATGAGATGGCGGGCAATCAAAAGCTTGTACGTGCATTTGGGTATGAAGAAAGTGCAATGGAGCAATTTGAAGAATTAAATGAAAAATTAAAAACAGCAAGTAGAAGAGCTATATTTTTTTCATCGATTACAAATCCAAGTACAAGATTTGTAAATGGTCTGGTATATACGGGAGTGGGAATCACTGGTGCTTTCGCTGTTATGGCAGGAAAGATAACAGTAGGACAGCTTTCATGTTTTTTGAGTTATGCAAATCAGTACACAAAGCCATTTAATGAAATTTCAAGTGTAGTTGCAGAACTGCAGAATTCGATTGCCTGTGCGCAGAGAGTATTTCAGTTTATGGAAGAAACACCAGAGGTGAAATGTACAGAAAATGAAATTGAGCTTCAAAGTGTAGATGGAAGTCTGGAACTTGTCAATGTGTCTTTTTCCTATGAGAAAGAAAAGCCACTTCTTAAAAATCTTAATTTAAAAGTAGAAAAAGGCCAGAAAGTTGCTATCGTAGGGCCGACAGGATGTGGAAAAACAACACTTATTAATCTTTTAATGCGGTTTTATGATGTAGATGAAGGAAAAATTCTGTTAAGTGGACAAGATATACGTTATGTAAAACGAGAAAGTATAAGAAAAAACTATGGTATGGTGCTTCAGGAAACATGGCTTAAGACAGGAACTGTTGCTGAAAATATTGCTTATGGAAAAGAAAATGCCACAAGAGAAGAAATTATAAATGCAGCAAAAGCGGCATATGCGCACAGTTTTATTATAAAAATGGAGAAAGGATACGATACGATTCTTTCAGAGGATGGAGAAAATCTTTCACAAGGCCAAAAACAATTGATCTGTATAGCCAGAGTCATGCTTGAACTACCGGCAATGTTAATTTTGGATGAAGCAACGTCTTCTATTGATACAAGAACAGAGATCAAAATTCAGAAAGCTTTTAAACAGATGATGGAAGGGAGAACCAGTTTCATCGTAGCACATAGACTTTCAACCATTCGGGAAGCAGATATGATTCTTGTCATGAAAGATGGAAATATCATTGAACAAGGAAATCATGAGACTTTGCTTACCCAGAATGGTTATTACAAAGAATTGTATGAAAGTCAGTTTGCACATTAAAATAGTATATTATTTTCCAGACATTACTTTATGTTCTCTTTGGATTTCTTCGAAACATTCAAGTGGTGTCCAGAATTGATTTGTCGGTGTAAGGACTGCCTTATATGGGATTGGTCCTACACCGCTTTTTTTCAGTGCGTATAAAGTCTGATTCAATTTGTTATCATTTAAAAATGCAAATACAAGCATTGTATCAGGAAGTTCTTCACCGGTATAGTTATCTTCAGGCAAAGGAATTTCTTTTACACCTGCAAGTGCCCCCAGTTTTTGATTATATTCTTCTACCTTTACGTATCTGATTTTTACGTGGAGAGGAAAAAGAGCCATCTCTAATTTTAATCGTTTGTTTTTTTCTGGTATATTGAATAACAGGATAGTTTCTTTCATTATAATTCACCTCCGTTCGAATCTATTATATCGTATTTTGTGGAAGAGAGAAAGAGTTACGTTTTGACAGAGTGTATCATATATTAAAGAAGGATTACATCTTTATACAGGAGAATAAGTTCATGAGCAGAATCCGATTATGTGAGTTAAAAGAAAAAGAAGTGATCAACATTTGCAACTGCAAAAAATTGGGGTGCATTGTAGATCTTGTGTTAAATGTCTGTGATGGGTGTGTGCAGGCAATTATAGTTCCGGGACCAGGAAGAGTTTGTGGATTTTTGGGAACAGACAGTGAATATGTGATTCCATGGAGATGCATAAAAAAAATTGGACCAGATATTGTTTTGGTAGAAATTTGCGAAGAAAAATTTTTGCAAAAAATATAAGAGTTGTGTATAATGAAAACTAAGAAAATGGAGAAAGGCGGAATACATCATGAGATGTCCATATTGTGGCAATCCGGACACAAAAGTAATTGATTCAAGACCAGCAGAAGATAAAAGCTGTATACGTAGAAGACGTGCCTGTGATGTGTGTGGCAAACGTTTTACGACTTATGAAAAAGTGGAGACCATTCCGCTCATTGTAATAAAAAAAGATAATAATAGAGAGCAGTATGATCGTGCAAAGATAGAGCATGGAGTTTTAAGTGCCTGTTATAAAAGACCGGTATCTGCTTCGGATATTCAAAAAACGATAGATGACGTGGAATTGGAAATCTTCAATATGGAAGAAAGAGAAATTGAAAGTAGTAAGATCGGAGAGATCGTAATGGACAAGTTACGTACACTTGACCCGGTAGCATATGTAAGGTTTGCATCTGTGTATCGTGAATTTAAAGATGTGAATACATTTATGTCAGAGCTGAAGAAGTTTTTAGAATAATCAGGGGAAGAGACATGGAGACATATAAGCTTACAGTGATGTATGATGGAAACTGTTTTAATGGATGGCAGCGGCAGGGAAATACCAGGCGTACTGTTCAGGAAACTTTGGAAAATACAGCTGGCAATATATTAGGATATAGTGTTGAGATAAATGGTTCCGGACGCACAGATGCCGGAGTGCATGCAAAGGGGCAGACAGCCAGTATGTTGGTGTCTGCTTCTTTCGATACAAGGGAGTTTTTGAAGAAGATGAATGAAAGACTTCCGGAAGAGATTAAAATAATAGCGATTACCCACGAAAAACGGGGATTTCATGCAAGATTAAGTGCAAAAGGGAAATGTTACGAATACTATATTGATACGAGAAAGAAACAAGGAGTATTTACAAGAAAATATAGTTACGCCTGTTCACATGATTTAGATATTCAGTCCATGTCAGAAGCGGCGTCTTATCTTGTTGGACGACATGATTTTGCAGCTTTTACCGATTTAAAAGATGACAGATCAACTGAACGAACAATTCATAAGATTGAGATAGAAAAATGTGGAACTATGGTAAAAATCATATATTATGGTTCTGGATTTATGTACCATATGGTACGTATTATGACAGGAACACTTCTTGAAATTGGAATGAAAAAAAGAAGTTCAAAAGAAATTAAAATGATTCTGGATTCAAAAGAGAGGGCAAAGGCTGGATTTTGTGCACCGCCTCAAGGATTATTCCTGAAGGAAGTTTATTATTAAGATAATCAGAGGAGAAGAAATATGAAATTAATATCTTGGAATGTCAATGGTCTGCGTGCATGTGTGCAGAAAGGTTTTTTAGATGTGTTTAAACAGGAAGATGCAGATGTTTTTTGCGTACAGGAAACAAAGATGCAGGAAGGGCAGCTTAAGTTAGAGTTAGAAGGGTATTATCAGTACTGGAATTATGCTGTGAAAAAAGGGTATTCAGGAACTGCTGTTTTTACAAAAAGAAAACCTTTGAATGTCACGTATGGAATAGGAATAGAAGACCACGATCAAGAAGGACGTGTGATCACGCTGGAATTTGAAGATTTTTATTTTGTTACAGTATATACTCCAAATTCTCAGGCAGAACTTGCAAGAATCGATTATAGAATGAAGTGGGAAGATGATTTTAGGACCTACTTAAAAAGTTTAGACGAAAAGAAGCCTGTAATTGTTACAGGGGACATGAATGTTGCACATCAGGAAATCGATCTTAAGAATCCAAAAACAAATCGAAAAAACGCAGGATTTACAGATCAGGAAAGAGCAAAATTTACAGAACTTCTGTCAGCTGGATTTATTGACACATATCGTTACTTTTATCCGGATACAGAAGGGATGTACTCTTGGTGGTCATATCGATTTAAAGCAAGAGAAAAGAATGCAGGATGGCGTATAGATTATTTTGTTGTATCAGAGGCATTAAAAGACAGACTAAAGGATGCAAAGATCTTAACGCAAATCATGGGATCAGATCATTGCCCGGTAGTGTTGGAAATAGAAGATTAAAAAAAGTAGAGACAAAATAGAACTGGCAATGGAGAAGAGGAACA
>JAHHTM010000038.1 GCA_020024675.1 Muricomes sp. | reverse complement strand
CGTATAGAGTGCAACTTTTGCTGTCTCTTTTTTCACAGCCGGCTGAATTTTACTCATTATGTAACTCCTTTGTCTAATGATGATTAAAATATATTTTCTCTTTCTCTTTTTTGCTTTCTTTTTCCTGCTTTCTTTCTATTGCAAGGTAAAATTTATAAGCTGTCATACCTGAACCTCCAAGCCCGAAAAAAAAGCCTGGAATATATACCCAGCTTCCAAGTCCTAAATAGGTACTTAGGCACCAGCATAAAGCCAGACACAACAAAAGAGGGGTAATGAAAGAGAATCCTAACTGTGTCAGCATCAAAATGTCTTTATACACATCTGCCAAGCGTTTCATTCTTCATCTTCCTTTCCCCTGAAAATATATTCAGATTTTACCATAGCACACACAAAAAAACAATGGATTTGTATAAAACACTCATCATTTCATATTTTATTCACTTTTTGTTATGCCTTTTTGCCAATCATTTTTCTTCTACAGTATATACAGTTTCTGCACTTTTTACTTTAGACAAATAATTTAATACTGTCTTAAAATCGGACAGCGTTTATTTATCTGTCTGTTTTTTAGACAAAAAAGGGCAGTTGACCAAAAAGCCACTGCCCTTTTCCTTATATTACCATTTTAATTCATGAAGATGTCCTTCCAGATTCATATGTGAGAAATGATTCTGTCTTAGTGCTTCATACAATACAATTGCAACTGAGTTTCCAAGATTGAGAGAACGAATATCTCCAACCATTGGAATCCTTACACAATTTTCCTTATTTTCTACAAGAATTTCTTCCGGTATCCCGGCACTTTCTTTTCCAAACATAATAAAGCAGTCTTCTTCATAAGAAACCTCTGTATAACATTTCTCTGCTTTTGTCGTTGCCATATAAATTACAGCACCCGGATTCTTTTCAAGAAAATCATTATAATCAATATAGGTTCTTACATCCAGCTGTGACCAGTAATCCATTCCTGCACGTTTTAATGCCTTTTCATTAAGCTTAAATCCCAAAGGTTCAATCAAGTGAAGACGGGTATTAGTAGCCACACATGTTCGACCGATATTTCCTGTATTAGCTGGGATTTCCGGCTCTAGAAGTACAATATTTAACATCTTATTTACCTCTCATTTCTAAGACGTGTAATGAATTTCTCTACACGTCCTAATGCTTCTTTTAAATCTTCCAATGAATATGCGTAAGAAATTCGAAGGAAACCTTCTCCACATTCACCAAACGCTGTTCCCGGAACAAGTGCTACTTTTTCTTCCATAAGAAGACGACTTGCGAATTCTTCTGAAGTAAGACCAAATTCTTTTATATTTGGGAACACATAAAATGCACCAAATGGTTCAAAGCATTCTAAACCTATACGTTTAAACTCATGCATAAGAAAGTGTCTTCTCTGGTCATATGCCTTACGCATCTCTTTTACATCATCCTCACAATTTCTCAATCCTTCTACCGCTGCATACTGACTGTTTGTCGGCGCACACATAATCGCATACTGATGTAATTTTGTCATCTGCTTAATAATCGTAGCTGGTCCACAACAATATCCTAAACGCCATCCTGTCATGGCAAATGATTTTGAAAATCCATTGATCACGATTGTTCTCTCTTTCATTCCAGGGAATGATGAAATGGATACATGTGCAGTCTTATATGTAAGTTCTGAATAAATCTCATCTGAAATAACATACAAATCGTGTTCGATCACGTAATCTGCCACAGGTTTTAACTCCTCTTTTGTCATGATAGAACCTGTTGGATTATTTGGAAACGGCATGATCAAAACTTTTGTTTTTGGTGTTGTATATTTTTCAAGATCTTCCACTGTCAGTTTAAATTCATTCTCATACTGAAGCGGAATGAACACAGGTTTCCCATCAGCCATGATCGTACAAGGCTCGTAAGCTACATAACTTGGCTGTGGAATAAGAACTTCATCTCCTGGATCTAACATACAGCGAAGTCCGACATCTATAGCCTCACTTCCACCTACTGTAATCAAAGTTTCCTTGATCGGATCATATTCAACTTCGATCGTTCTTTTTAAATATTTGCAGATTTCCTGCCTTAATTCTTTAAGTCCCGCATTCGATGTATAAAATGTACGACCTTTTTCTAATGTAAAAATACCTTCCTCACGGATGCGCCAAGGTGTATCAAAATCAGGTTCCCCTACACCTAAAGAAATGACATCTTCCATTTCACTTGCAACATCAAAAAATTTACGAATTCCCGAAGGCTCAATCCCTACTATCTTCTTTGATAATGGATTTCTCATTATAACGTCACCAGCATCCTTTCTGATTCTTTTTTGCTTCCAAGAATCGTTCCATGATCTTTGTATTTCTTCAATATGAAATGTGTTGCTGTGCTAAGTACTGATTCAATTGGCGATAATTTTTCAGATACAAAACGTGAAACTTCTTTTAATGTCTTTCCTTCTAACGTAACAAGAAGATCATATCCACCTGAAATCAGGTAAACTGCATGAACCTCCGGATAGTTGTAAATTCTTTCTGCAATCTTATCAAATCCTTTGTCTCTTTGTGGAGTAACTCTTACTTCAATTAATGCAGTAACAGATTCTACTCCCGCTTTATCCCAATCAATCAATGTATGATATCCGCAAATAATTTTCTCTTTTTCCATCTCAGCCACTTCATTCGCAACTGTTACCTCGTCAACTCCAAAAAGAACTGCAAGTTCTCCCAAATCAATCCTGCTGTTTTTTTCAAGATATTTTAAAATTTCCATTCTTAATTCGTTCATATTTTCCACCTTTCCATATCTGCCTTTTTAAGACAATGTGCTCTGCCACCAGAGCATAAGTTCATCTGGTGCTGGTCTGTCAAGATACCTCTTTTCATCACCGCTTGTGATCACACGGGCATTTTCATCCGTTGTGACCCCAAGCCTGCTGGCTCGGGCCCCCTCTTGTTCTAACAATTTTACAAGGGCATCTCCATTTGGGGTTACCATAAGAAAACTTCCAACTGAAGTCATATGATAAGGATTTAAATTATTATACTCGCAGATTTCAACCGTCTCTTGACGTATGGTCATTTTGGAAAGCTCAACTTCAAGTCCAATTCCTGATGCTTCTGCAAGATCCCATAATGCTGCAAATATTCCACCACTTCCAATCTGATGGATTGCCGTAACTTCTGTATCTGCTGCTGCTTTCATAGCCTTACTGTTCAAAAGCTGTGTTTTTAATTCTTTTGTCTTTCGAATAAATGAAGGTACAAAACGCTCTTTCAGAACTTTTTCCTGTTCATCCAATATTCTTAATGTGCCTTCAAGCCCCACATATCCACAAAGGACAATATCCTGACCACTTGTCACGTTTTTTGTGCTGATTATATTTTCTTTTCTTGCCTGTCCATATGCGCGTACAGAAACAAACGTCTGTAAAATCATAGGATTCACTTCCACTTTCACTTCTGCAATTGATATGCCATAATCCAGACATAGTATTCTTACTTTTTCTATTATACCTCTCATAAATGTTTCGGATGTCTTTACTGGAAGCATGATAGATAAAGAAATCGCAAGCGGTTCTGCTCTCCATGCCATAAGATCATTTAAAGCATGTATAAGTGCATAAGTTCCTGTCTCTTTTGTCGTTCCAAATGTAGTAGCTTCTGCTGAAACCATATGGCAGTCGTCCTTTATCTTAACTGCCATACAGTTCTCTTCTTTTGATGGTTGATACAGAACTTCTTGTCTTACATTATTTAATTGTTTTTGCACAGAACGCTTGTAGGCTGTCTGTGAAATGTTTCCCACTTTCATGTTTGATTTTATTCTCTCCTATTTACTATTCCGAAGATTCTGATGGTTTTTTCTCTGATTCTGGTTTTGGTGCCGTAATTTCATTAATAGCATTATTGATAACCTCTTCTTTTTGAGATGCTATTGCTTCATTCATTTTTTGTGTATTGTTAGGGTCATCCGATGCTGTGCCAACCAATATAACCTGTGGCAAGAAATGATATTCACTGTGATTTACCTGCTCACGACCTACTTCTTGCCCGTTTTCATATATAACCTTATAAAGATTTGCAGAAATCCCATCTTCCCCACTCTTTTCCGTTAAAATTGTTCCAATGGCAGAATCAGATGCCTTATATTCCTTTTTTCGTGGTGTTGTCCCAACAATTTCATTTACAAATTGAATTGTTCGATTAGGATCCCTGGTTTCCTTCCCATATATATTACAGATAATATATCCATCTGTTGCTATACTTTCGATATAAACTGGATCATCCAGATTATTTCGGAACTTAAAGTCAACTGTATCATTTGCAACCGTAGCATCAAAAGATGGTTCTACATAATGTACCATCAAAGAATGTGCATATCTGGACGTAACTTCAAGCTCAGAAAGAAGTACTGCATTGTACAATGTAGTCGCAATCTGGCAAATACCACCACCCATAGATTTAACTACCTCGTTACCTTCAAAACCTATTGACTCATAATAACCATTTTCGGCTGTAAATGGCTCCAGTCTTTGATCCACTGACAATTCTTCCCCTGGCATTAATACAATATCTGTTATTTTTTTTACACCATTTTTTAAATTTTCCACTCTTCCGTAATCAGCTTCACCATAATATGTTGTAAATGTTCCTAAAAGGTCTGTAATTCCTTTCAAATCCTTTGAACATATCTTTGGTGCTTCTTTTTTTACTGTGAGTTTAATATTTCCTACTTTGCGGTCCCAGTTTTTATTAAGAAATTTATTGATCGAATCTGTAGTCTTTTTTACATCGATTCCTTCTCCATAAACTTCTTCTACAATTGCCGGAGAATTTCCTCCACCAACTAATTTTGCATCTTTCGGCTCATGAAGAATGTCTTGAAATGTCTGTTTTAGATTTTTTTCTACCATCTCTGGTGTAACTTTATACACTACAGAAATTTCTTTTTTCAATTGTTTCTTTTCTGCTGCTTTACAGACTTTAAATCGTTTTAAAGTAGAACCTTCTTTTCCAAAATTTACTGCCTGTTTTAAAGCCTCATCCATCTTGTCTATATGAAATCCAAGTTCTGATAGTGGAACACTTTTCTTTCTTTCATCTTCCAACGTAAATGTCATCTCTAGCTTTGATAATTTTACAACAGCTTTGTCTAATTTATCTTTGGCTTGTTTTATATCCAGACCAGAAAGGTCTGTCTTGTCTACTAAAACACCTTGAAGGATCAGTTTTTCATCAAATCTATGGATATAGGAGCGCATATAAACATAAAATCCCAGCCAGAAAACAAGCAATACTATCCCTGCAAACACAATTTTTCTTAACCGTTTCATTTTTCTTTTCGTTATTTTCTTATGATGCTTTGTCTTTGTCCTTCCCATAGTTTACCTCATTCCTGATCCTAATTTTAATTTTATACTAAATACGGTATGATCGATGTAGCAATCATTGCAATGATAATAGCTATAATTACAATTGAAACTGTTTTTTTAAATTTCTTATCATAAAAATTCATAACATTCTCCTCTTAATCTTATGCCTTATAGTTAGGTAACATTTTATACTGTTTACTTTATTTTTGCAAGAATCTTTGTTACCTTGAAATAATTTCAGGAAACTGTAATAAGCTTCGCCTGATTTGTCAGCATATTTCTATTTTTATAGTCAAAAAGGTACAATTTCCCATTTATCTTTTCAAGATGTGTCATTTTTCTAATCTGACGTTTATCATAATCTTCGTATCCTTGTAAATATGTATGTTCCTGTGCTTCTCGATCATAAAATTGAACAGCTTCTTCTTTTGACACTGTATCATCACCCGAAAATTGAGGTCTATTTTTCACATTATCTCTAAGATATAGATCAAGTGTCAGAAGATTTCTATATTTTTCAATATGCCCTCTATCCTGTTCCTTGATAAAATCGAGCAAAATCTCATATCTTGCAATTCTTGAATGATTCAGTAAAAACAAACCATGCTCATTGTAATAATTGCTTAATTTTTCAAACATTGTAAAGGAATCTTCAAATATATTCTCCAGTTCCTCCAGCGTATTTTCAAATTGACGACTGTTGTAATATACCTCTACCATCTCTTCTATTCCTTTTAATCGGATAATATTTTCATAAGGGAGCCATTTTGTCGACAACACTTCAAAAGGCGGGCGTGCCTGATATACAAGCTTATACCTTTCGGCGTTTTCATACATGAAAGATCCTTTCAATACTTTTAAAAATCCAAGCTGTAGTTGTTCTGGTTTAAGTGCATATACATCATTAAAAGACTTTTTAAAACTTTCATAGTTTTCATATGGTAAGCCGGCAATCAAGTCTAGATGCTGATGAATATTTCCTTTTTTATGTATTCTGTCCACATTGTGTTTTACAACATCAAATTTCATTGATCTATGGATTTCCTTTATGGTTTTTGGATTTGTAGACTGTACCCCAATCTCAAGTTGAATAAGGCCAGGACGCATAGTTTCTATCAAAGAAAGTTCTTCCTCATTTAAAAGATCTGCTGCCACTTCAAAATGGAAATTTGTTTTTCCTTTGTCATGTTCTGAAATATATTTCCAGATTTCCAACGCATGTTCATGTTTACAGTTAAACGTACGATCTACAAATTTCACCTGAGGAACTTCCGCATCGATTAATTTCTGCAGTTCTTCTTTTACAAGTTCCAAATTTCTAAAACGCAAACGTTTATCTACAGAAGACAAACAATAGCTGCATGAAAACGGGCAACCTCTGCTTGACTCATAGTATATGATCTTATGCTCAAATCGATCCATATTATCGTATACAAATGGAACCTCACTTAGATCCATAACCTGTCGGAATGGATTTTCCACAATTTGTTCTTCATTTTCAGAAGTTTTCCTCATTCGATATACAATCCCGTTGATATCTTTAAGAGAATTTCTCTTTCCTCTGTAATACTCTACAATTTCCAAAAAAGACTGTTCTCCTTCTCCACATATAATTCCATCTACCTGTGGATATGCTTCCATAAATTTCAGCGCACTGTAGGAAACTTCCGGTCCTCCAAGCCATATCACAACATTCGGAAGAACTTTTTTTACTTCTACAAGAAGCTGTTTCACATAGCTGATGTTCCAAAGATAGCATGAAAAGCACAATACATCCGGATGTTTTATAAAAATATCTGCCAAAAGTTCATCCAGATTCTGATTGATCGTATATTCTGCAATGTCTACTTTCTCTCCAAAACCTTCCACATAATTTTTTAAGCTGTAAACTGCCAGATTAGAATGAATATATTTTGCGTTAATTGCCGCCAGTAAAAATTTCATATTTTTCTCTCCATTTATGTTATTGCTATCATGAATTTTACCATATTCATTGACATTTCGTCAAAAACAATGTACAATGAGTATCCGTGCAGCCGGGGTGTTAGCGGTACCTTGTACCTGCAATCCGCTATAGCAGGGGTGATATTACGCTGAGGGTGCCTATTGGCAAAGCTGCCCTTAGTAAGTGGCGTTAAAGTCGTGGGTCTTACGCGACGGGAATCTGTGAATCGTGTCAGGTCGGGAACGGAGCAGCACTAAGCAGAACCTTCCGGGTGCCGTAAGGGTGCCTGCGGCCAGTTAACTACTAAGGTAACGTTTGTTGAGAAGCATTCGACGCGTAATGCACGTAAAAAATGAGAATAAATAACTCTGTCAGCTTAACAGCCGACAGAGTTTTCTTTTTTCTTTTTTTTCTGTTTTGCACGCAGTTCCTTAAAAAACTGCTTCATCATACCACTACATTCTTCTTCCAGGACTCCGATAGTAAGCTCTACCTGATGGTTAAATTCTTTCATATTCAAAAGGTTTAGTATAGATCCTGCACATCCTGCTTTTGGATTCATACACCCTACCACAACTCTTTTGATTCTTGCCTGAACAATTGCCCCGGAACACATCTGACAAGGCTCTAGCGTAACATACAATGTACAATCTTCTAATCTCCAGTCATCCATTTTTTTACTTGCTTTTCGAATGGCCTGAAGCTCGGCATGTGCCAGTGTATTTTTATCCGTGGTACGTCGATTGTAACCTCTGCCTATGATTCTATCTTGATATACAATTACACAACCTATTGGAACTTCTTCAAGTGCATATGCTTTCTTTGCCTGCTTTATGGCTTCTTTCATATATTTTTCATCTTGTGTCATATTATTCCTACTTTCTTACAGATTTTTGTGCCGCATATTTTAAGTTCTAATTTTTTTATCTTGTGAATAAATTAAATTAAAATAAAGACAAGACCAGAGGTATAAAATGAATTCCGGTATTTTTTATTTATATGAATATGAAAAAGATAAACAGATGAGAAACACAGGATTTATTAAAATTACAACCTGTTTTAACACATGCTGTCTGCAGATCCATGCACAAAATCTAAATCCAGCATCTGACAATTCAGTACAGCTATATACATTCTTCCAAAAAGATGCGTTTTTATATACAAAACATCTATCTGATCTTCCTGTCATCGGATCATCCATCTGCACCACCTTAAACATCGATGATTCCAATTTTCCAAAGGGCAAACGTCTCTTTGATCTTTCAGGTTTCTTTTTATTTGATGGACAGAACTACTATGCCATCCTCGACGAAAACTGTTCTTTTGATACAGAAGCTTTAAAACCGTGGGAAGACTCTACTCCACCTTCTGTTCCAAATCCTGTTTTAGAACAACCTTCTTCTGTTTGCTCTCATAAGGAATCTCTTCCCAAACGTAAAATACAAAAAATACAAAGAAAAGACTTATCTACTCTTCCCAGACAATATTGGTGTCTTGCCAACAACAGTTTTCTTATGCATGGCTGTCACAACTATAAACATCTTTTACTC
>JAHHTM010000374.1 GCA_020024675.1 Muricomes sp. | reverse complement strand
GATAAATGTACTTACGAAAGAAAGCAGAAGAGCTAGTCCTAATGCTTTTAAATTTTCAGGCGTAGTAATTTTGGCAAGATTCTCAAGAGTAAATGATCCACTTGTATCTGTAAGTCCATAATAGACAATCATAAGAAGTGGAATGATGGTAAAAGACACGACCCAGAAAAGATATGGACCGGTCAGCATTTTTTTATTCTTCAACTCCAACTGCCTCCGCATCTTCAGATTTCGGTTTTTTCATAATCTGAATATCAAAAGGATCCACTTTGATCCCAACTTCAGTGCCTACAGGGAACATATCTGTACTGTGTACAAGAAGAGTGTAGTTATTGGCTTCCACTTCCATTTCATAATGGACACCTTTGAAAATCAGATGAGAAATAACACCATTAATTGTTCCTTCTCCAGGTTTTACAAGATCAATATCCTCAGGACGGATCACGGCATCTACAGGTGTATTTCTTCCAAAGCCTTCATCTACGCACTGCCATTTTGTTCCAAGCATTTTAACGACACGATCTTCGATCATTACCGCTGAAAGAATATTACTGTCACCAATAAAATCAGCTACAAAAGCATTTTGCGGTTCGTTATATATATCTTCTGGTGTACCGATTTGTTGAATATATCCCTGATTCATAACAACGATTGTATCAGACATGGTAAGTGCTTCTTCCTGATCATGTGTAACAAATACAAAAGTAATCCCCAATTCGTTTTTTAGACGAATCAATTCATATTGCATGTCTTGACGCAATTTCAAGTCAAGAGCCCCTAAAGGCTCATCAAGTAAGAGAACTTTAGGCTCATTTACAATAGCACGGGCAATTGCAACACGTTGCTGCTGTCCACCACTTAAAAAATCTGGACTTCGATCTTCAAAGCCTTCTAGATTTACAAGTTTTAAAGCATATCGAATCTTGTCTTTAATATATGCATTCGATTTTCCCTTGATTTTAAGACCAAATGCAATGTTTTCGGCAATCGTCATATGAGAAAACAATGCATATTTTTGGAATACAGTATTTAACTGTCTTTTGTTTGGGGGAAGATTATTGATATTCTTTCCGTCAAAAATAATATTTCCAGAATCAGGTGTTTCAAAACCACCCAGGATACGCAACAGCGTTGTTTTCCCACATCCACTTGGACCTAAAAGGGTAAGAAATTCATTTTCTCGTATATACAGATTTAAATGGTCAAGGATGACATTCTCATCAAATGATTTTGTGATATCTACAATATCAATTAACTTATTAGACATTCTATTCCTCCATGTAATTTCTTCTATTTTATCGTTTGTTTTTGTACATGCTATATAATAATTTATATTTACGCATATAAGCCTATTATATAAGAAGTTTTTAAAGTGTGCAATCCTTAATTTATCTTTAAAATTCTTGTATTAACTGTACTTTTTTAGAAAATCATAATATAATAGCTAAGTAAGACTTCAAAAAAGGGGTGTTTTGTTAATGAGTAAAAAAACAAAAGAGA
>JAHHTM010000373.1 GCA_020024675.1 Muricomes sp. | reverse complement strand
CTTTTACATGAATTACAACATTATCGGCAAAAAGATGCGATTGTCATACATTTTATGAACTTGGCTTGTATTCTATATTGGTTTAATCCTGCTGTCCGACATGCCCTAAAAGAAATGCGTTTTGATCGCGAACTTGCTTGTGATGCTGCTGTATTAAATTTACTTGATGAAACCGATTATCAAGCATACGGAACAACTTTGCTCAATTTTGCCGAAAAAATTTCTCATTCACCCTTCCCCTTCGTTACCGGAATTAGTGGAAGCATGAAACAGATGAAACGAAGAATTCTCAATATTACCTTTTTCCAAAAAGAAAAAAACTGTCCAAACATCCATGCCATAATTGTCTATATCTTACTTATGGGACTGTTATTATGGCATATACCTGTTTTTGCCAGCAATATATCTTGTGAAACGAAATATGACCTTCCGAAAGATATGAAAAATGTCTCTTCCATTAACTTAACCGATTTCTTTGGAACCTATGAAGGCAGTTTTGTTTTATACAATGCAAAGAAAGATTCCTGGAATATCTTCAATCTAAAAAATGCAAAAACACGTGTTTCTCCAAACTCTACCTACAAAATATATGGTGCTTTACTTGGCTTAGAATCTGGCATTGTTACACCCGAACATTCAACTATGCTATGGAACGGTGAAGATTATCCTTTTGACACATGGGAATCTGATCAAACATTATCTTCTGCTATGGAAAATTCTGTAAACTGGTATTTTCAATCCATTGATTCTAAGATTGGTCTTGATTCTGTAAAATCATTTTTACAGCACATTCAATATGGAAATCAACAGACCAGCGCTGATATTAACTTCTATTGGACTGATTCATCATTAAAAATTTCCCCAATTGAACAAGTAGAGTTATTAAAAAAATTTCATAACAATACGTTTCAATTTACTTCTAAAAATTTAGCCGCTGTTAAAGATTCTATTCATCTTTCTTCTACTCTTGAAGGTTCTCTTTACGGAAAAACCGGAACCGGACGCATAGATGGAAATGACGTAAATGGATGGTTTATCGGCTACGTTGAAAAATCAGATAATGTATACTATTTTGCCACAAATATTCAAGGCGAAGCTAACGCTACTGGTAGTAAAGCAACTAAAATCACAACTTCCATTCTTTCTGAGCTGAACATATGGAATTAAGATTCTTTTGTTTCCTTTCAAGTATACTTTACTATTTCGATACTCTGTATTGATATTCCGGAATATTATGAATTCCATCATTTAAAATATGATTGCCCAAATATATAAAACTTCCATCTTCTTTGAACTTTACCGTAAGTTCATGTGTAATCACTGCATCATTTAAAATAACCCTGTCACAAACCGCCTGTACGGTTAGTTTAAGCGTTCCATCTGTATTTTTCTTAACTTCTACAACTTCTGGTAAAGAAGCACCAAAATATGTTGGTAAATAATTTCCACATCCAAGTTTTTGCCATTTATACTCTTGTTTTTCTGAATCAAATACTGCCATTTTC
>JAHHTM010000372.1 GCA_020024675.1 Muricomes sp. | reverse complement strand
ACTGTATCCTAGAGCAGGACGAGCCAGAGGCAAAGCGAATTGCCACAGCTCTTGAAATCTATGTCAAAGGTTCTTTGAACGTGTTTAACCACAGAACCAATGTAGATATCAATAACAGACTCATCTGTTTTGACATCAAGGAGCTTGGTAAACAGCTTAAGAAGATTGGTATGCTTTGTTGTGATAAACTATAGTTGTAACACATGTGGCTAATAAGATATAATCTTATAAAGAAAAGAGGAATGAAACTATGCCACAGTATTACGACGATGAATTTAAAAAGAAAATCGTTCGTCTGAAATTAGAAGAAGGACGAACTGTGAAAAGCATTATTTCGGAATATGGTGTTTCCAAAGCCAGCATAACGAAATGGTGTCAGAAATTCCGTGAAGAATGCCAATCTAATCCCGAAGCCCAAAAAGATTTTGACTCTATGAAAGAAATTTTACGTTTAAAGAAAGAACTGGAAGAAGTAAAAAAGGAAAATCTCTTTCTAAAAAAAGCAGCGGCATTCTTTGCGAAGGAAATCGATTGACGGCTTATCGGTTTATTAAAAAATATCACAACATATTTGGTGTCAGATGGCTTTTACGTCATTTCCATATCTGTCCCAATGCTTATTATAACTACTTAAAAAATCGGAAATCTGAATATTATGCTACAAAACATAAAGTGCTTGCAGAAATCCAAAAAATCTATCATGACCATGGAGGTGTGGATGGATATCGCAGCATGCGTGTGTTTTTGGAGCGCAAAAATATCCGTTTAAGTGCACCAACAGTTCATAAGTATATGAATAAAGAATTAGGTCTGTCTGCGATTGTACGTCGCAAAAAAATAACGTATCAAGCAGGAAAACCACATAAAGTATTTCCAAACTTAATTCAGCAGAATTTTGTAGCAGAAGAAATCAATCGGAAATGGTGTACCGATTTCACATATTTATCTTTAACAGATGGAAGTACGCGTTATAACTGTTCTATTTTGGATTTATACGATAGAAGTATCGTAGCCAGCATTACCGATAAACAGATCACCAGCGATTTAGCAATTCGTACATTAAAAAAGGCTTTAGAATCACAGAATACAATCAAGGGAAATCTAATTCTTCACAGCGATCAGGGCAGTCAGTATACTTCAAAAGAGTTTACTGAATTTTGTCAAGAAGCAGGAATTACACAAAGCATGAGCAAAGCAGGATGTCCCTACGACAACGCTCCCATGGAAAGATATTACAATACTCTAAAAAATGAATTTATAAATTTACATTACTACCATAATGATGATGAATTGAATCAGGCAGTATCAGAATTTGCGTATATTTGGTACAATCATGTAAGACCACATTCTTATAATGATTATCGGACACCATTTGAAGCCCGGTATGGAATACGAAATTATTAGGCACAAGTGTTACAAAAATGCTTGACCACAACAACTATGAGTGTGTGAAATTTTTTCTGTAAATTAAGATCTTCTATGATAATTGAGTGGCTTGATGGCAGTTT
>JAHHTM010000371.1 GCA_020024675.1 Muricomes sp. | reverse complement strand
ACATTGTATGGTGATTCCTGAACAAACTTCTGCCACCATGCTTTTTTTACGTTATTTTTGAGCTCCACACCAAGATTTCCATAATCCCACGTGTTTGCAAGACCACCATAAATTTCACTTCCCGGATATACAAATCCTCGTGATTTCGCCAGTGCTACAATTTTATCCATTGTCTTTTCAGCCATAATAAATAGTTCCTCTCATTTTTATATTCATCTCAATTGTAAACTATTATACTGTTTCTTGTCTTTTTTTTCAAGTAAATCCCTTATTCTGACAAAGTTTCCAATATTTCCAGTGATTTAAATCTATGTTCCACATAGATATCCCGATATCTGTCCAATATTTTCAAAAGTTGTCTAAGCACTTTATCCGTAACATTAAATGTATATAACTTCTCAATTTCTTGACTTTTTATATATTGCATACTATATAAAGTAGACTGATCAAGATAAATCCCGTCTATGACACCACTTTTACACTGATCACATACAAGTCCACCTTTTCTGACGCTGAAAATTTTAGGACGTTTTTCATCTCCACAGACAACACAGTGGAAAATTTCCGGTCCTTCACCCATGATGTAATACGTCTTCAACTCAAATATGCATCGAACCAGTTGATCTGGAATATGTTCATTTGTCAACGCTCTCATGGACTGATACAACAACTTTAACATATTTTTTTCATCATTGTTTTCTCGTGTGTAATAGTTTGCAAATTCTAAAAAATAGAATCCATAGTATGCACCTACGATATCTTCTCTTAATTCCGAAAAATAGTTAACCACTTCTACGGATTGAATTGTATATGAAGCTCTTCCTTCATAGATTGTAAATTTTCCAAAAGTAAACGGATTCACTGCTCCTACAAGGTGACTATTTGGTCGTCTTGCACCTTTTGCAAAGGCAGATATCTTTCCTTGTTCTTTTGTCAATATCACAATCCTTCTGTCATACTCTCCAATGGGAGTAGCTGACAGGATCATTCCCGTCAGTATAATCTGATTCACTATTCTCCGCTCCTGTTTCCTTTGTTCCTTCTTGAAACTGTACTCTAGTATTTACATTTTTGTAATCCAAGTAATCTTCTACCTTACCTGTAGATATAAACTGCTGCCAGTATTTTTCTTTCATCAGATCACCTCTTCTTCTGTTATAATAATAGGTTTTCCGATTCATACTGACAGTATACCTTTATTTTATCTTTCTTCGTCTCTGTACCCGAAATTCTTCATCATGAAATCACTATCACGCCAGTTTTTCTGTACCTTTACCCATAGTTTTAAATTTACTTTGCACTCTAAAAGTCTTTCAATTTCATAACGAGCTGTACTTCCAATCTTTTTAAGCATAGATCCCTGTTTTCCAATAATAATTCCTTTATGTGAATCTCTTTCACAAATGATTGTTGCATCAATATGCATAACTTTTCTTTCCATCTTCATACGGTCTATGGCCACTGCAATTCCATGTGGAATTTCTTCTTGAAGACAGTGAAGTGCCTTTTCC
>JAHHTM010000370.1 GCA_020024675.1 Muricomes sp. | reverse complement strand
CTTAATAATCCATGGTGATATGTTAAGGATCGCTTTAATAATTCCAATTCGTGAATTCGTTTTCCATTTGCCAATTTTTTAGATACAAACTCTATTACTTTTTCTTCATCTTTCGATAACCTTACTTTATATTCTTTTTCGTATTTTACAAGGAACTTGTAATAAGAACCCAAGCTATTATTATCAAAGATTCGAAGTACATCCATTTCACCATACTTATCAAAATCAGCAAGTGCTGGAATGTACCCCAATTTGTTTTTAAGATTAAAATAATTTTCTTTAATTAATCTGATATCACTGAAATTAGCATTATCAATGGCCTGATAAATTCTTTTTCTAGATAGCTCATCAAAGTGAATTGTACTTGATCCTGGGATTACACGACCACCTTCTGTAATATAGCGTCGGATATTATCTTTGTTGTAACTTCGATCTCCTGATAAAGCAATTGGAATCATGAAGTTATTTTTATAGTTTCCAATGAAATCTAAAACAACAACATATTCTTTATCCTCTGCTTTACGCAAACCACGACCTAGCTGCTGAATAAATACAATTGGTGATTCTGTTGGACGTAACATGATAACCTGGTTGATTTCAGGAACGTCTACCCCTTCCGAAAATATATCCACCGAGAGAATATAATCTAAAGCTTCTGGTCCATCTTCACCTGCTAATCGTTCTATTGTTGCTGCTCTTACTTCTTCTGAATCACTTCCACTTAATGCAACAGTACGCCATCCTCTTTCATTAAACTTTTCAGATAATGTCCTTGCTTCTTCAATTCTGCTGCAAAAAATTAACCCTTTTACACGATCACCACTATAGCTAAAATATTCTGCCTGCTTCATTACATTTGCTACACGTTCATCTGACGTTAAATATCTAAAATTCTCTACCTTTTCTTCTTTTGTTTTACCTTCATCAGAAACAAGTTCCAAATCCGTAATACCAAAATAGTGAAACGGGCATAATAAATCCCCTTCCATAGCATCTTGCAAACGAATTTCATAAGCAATTTGATGATTAAAAATTTCGTATATATTTTTATCTTCTATATTATCATCACGTTTATCCGGAGTTGCTGTCATTCCAAGCCAAAACTGTGGTGTAAAATAATCCATCACTTTTCTATAGCTGTTTGCAGAACTGTGATGAGCCTCATCTATAATAATTGCATCAAACGCTTTCACATCATACTTATTTAATATATCTTCTTTACTTATCGTCTGTATGGTAGCAAACACAAAGTCCTTCTCATAATCCTGATGTTTCCCTGTAACAAGTCCCATGGAAACTTTACCGCCAAATACTTTGCGGAAGGATTTCATTGCCTGTTTTGCAATTTGATTCCTATGAACCATAAATAAAACTCGTTTAAATCCAAGCTCTCTCGTTGCAAATGCGGAAGCATAGGTTTTACCAGTTCCAGTTGCTGTGATTAATAACCCCCTTATCTTCTCCCTCTTCAAAAATTCTTATAAACTATTCTCTTCATTTCATTTATTATTACC
>JAHHTM010000037.1 GCA_020024675.1 Muricomes sp. | reverse complement strand
AATTCCAATATCATACATATTAAAATACTCTCCTTTTTATATATTCTAGTGTTCTTTTGCATATGTCCTAATGTTCGAAACATTTGCAAATTTCTTTACACCTTGTTCATTGACTACTACAAGAGTAGGTGCCTGCATTATACCATATTTTCTGGCAAGGTCAATATTTTCTTCTGCATCAACCACTTCATATTTGATTGTAGCCTCTTCCAAAGATGATCGGGCCATCTTACAATTCGGACATGTCTTTGTTGTAAAAAGATATGTTTTGGTTTCTCCACTAAAGTCTGATACTTCCCTTTCAACTTCTTTTGCCGCCTTTGTTTTTAGATGCAAATGTGAGTTTGATATATCATAGACCTTACGCTCTTTAAATTCCTGTGCCTTTCCATCATTCCAGTTTTTAACCGGCCGATAATATCCAGTAATACGGCTATAAACTTCTGTTTCCTCACCACAAACCGGACATTTATAATGCTCTCCAGCAAGATAACCATGATTCTTACAAATAGAATAGGTTGGAGAAATCGTATAATAAGGAAGCTTATAATTTTCAGCAATCTTTCTTACAAGACTTGCAGCTGCTCTCCAATCCGGAAGTTTTTCTCCAAGGAATGTATGGAATACAGTTCCCGATGTATATAATGTCTGAAGTTCATCCTGAATATCTAACGCTTCAAATACATCTTCCGTATACCCCACTGGAAGGTGGGAACTATTTGTATAATACGGCGTTCCATCTTTTTCTGCTGCTGTAATAATATCCTGAAACTGAGCAACATCGTGTTTTGCAAGACGGTATGTCGTAGATTCCGCCGGCGTTGCTTCCAGATTATAAAGATCTCCATACATTTCCTGATAATCTGAAAGTCGGTTTCTCATGTGATTTAAAACTTCTTTTGTAAATTCCTGTGTTTCTACATGAGTCATATCTTTTCTGATCCACTTTGCATTTAGTCCTGCTTCATTCATGCCAATCAATCCGATTGTTGAAAAATGATTGTCAAACGAACCTAAGTATCTCTTTGTATATGGATATAATCCTTCATCCAGGAGCTTCGAAATCACAAGTCGTTTTGTATGAAGTGAGCTTGCTGCGATGTCCATCATCTTATCAAGTCTCTTATAAAAATCTTTTTCATCTTCTGCAAGGTATGCAATTCTTGGCATATTGATCGTAACAACACCTACAGAGCCTGTACTTTCCCCACTTCCAAAAAATCCACCTGATTTTTTACGAAGTTCTCTTAGATCAAGACGCAATCGGCAACACATACTTCTTACATCGCTTGGTTCCATATCACTGTTTATATAATTTGAAAAATATGGTGTTCCGTATTTCGCTGTCATCTCAAAAAGAAGTTTATTATTTTCTGTGTCTGACCAGTCAAAATCTTTTGTGATCGAATAAGTCGGAATCGGATACTGAAATCCTCTTCCTTCAGCATCTCCCTCGATCATAGTCTCGATAAACGCTTTGTTTACCATATCCATTTCTTCTCTACAATCACCATATGTAAAATCCTGTTCTTTCCCTCCAACGATAGCCGGAAGATTCTTAAGATCATCGGGTACTGTCCAATCCAGTGTAATATTCGAAAATGGCGCCTGTGTTCCCCACCTGGAAGGAATATTCACACCATACACAAAGGATTCAATACATTTTTTAACTTCTCGGTATGTAAGATGATCTGTTTTCACAAAAGGTGCTAAATATGTATCAAATGAAGAAAAAGCTTGTGCCCCTGCCCATTCATTTTGCATGATGCCAAGAAAATTTACCATCTGATTGCATAAAACACTTAAGTGTTTTGCAGGTGCAGATGCAATTCTTCCCGGAACTCCGCCAAGTCCTTCTTGGATCAGCTGCTTTAAGGACCAGCCTGCACAATATCCTGTCAACATAGATAAATCATGAATATGGATATCTGCATTTTTGTGAGCTTCTCCAATTTCTTCATCATAAATCTCAGACAACCAGTAATTCGCTGTGATTGCTCCTGAATTACTTAAAATAAGTCCACCTACAGAATATGTTACAGTAGAGTTTTCTTTTACTCTCCAATCCGTGACTTTTACATAACTATCCACAATTTCTTTATAATCAAGAAGTGTAGAGTTAAGATTCCGGATTTTTTCTCTTTGTTTCCGATATAAAATATATCCTTTTGCTACATCTGCATAACCGGCTTTGATTAAAACAGATTCAACACTGTCCTGAATATCTTCAACTGATACTTTTTTATCTTTTACCTTTGGTTCAAAATCTGCTGTCACTTTTAATGCAAGCAGATCAATGATATCCTGATTATATTCTTTTTCTTTCGCCTCAAATGCTTTTCTTATAGCTTCACCTATTTTAGAGAGATCAAACTGTGCAATCTTACCATCTCTTTTTATAACCCGATACACGTTGCTTTCCCCTTTCTGTAGTATAGTCTTACAGTTCCTCTGACTTTTCTCTTCAGGAGTCTAGGCTTATTTTAGCATTTACAAGCACTCTTGTCAACGAAAGCAACAATATATAGTTATTACAAGCAGTAAACAGCACTATATATTGTTGCTTCTATTTTTTATGTATTCTGTAAGTTCTATTAAATTGTATTCATTCAACTAGACAATTATGCCTTTTTTTCTTAATCCACACCTCGAAGACTGACATTGGGAATATTTATTTTCACCTGTTCTAAAATTTTTTCCATAGTATCTTTTGTATGTTCATGGAGCCCCTTGCAGATTAAATCCCCTGAATCTTTAAACCCTTGTAGGTAATATCTGTCAGCCCCTTTGATCCACTCTGAAATTCTCTGAAAATCTTCAACTTCATGAAATTCTTTCACAACTGTAGTCCTAAATTCATAAGAAACTATTCCCGACAGCAGATATTCCACACTTTTATAGATCTGCTTCATATCACAATCTGATATTCCTATTGTCTGTCCATATTTTTCCGGAGAATTTTTGATGTCCATTGCAACATAATCAACAAGTTTCTCTTCTACAAGATATCGCATTTTTTCTGTATTACTTCCATTTGTATCCAGTTTTACATCATATCCCATTTTTTTTACTTGTTTCAAAAACTCCTCTAAATCATTTTGCAACAGCGGTTCTCCACCAGTTATACATATACCATCTAAAACTTTCTGACGCTTTTCCAGAAAACTCGTGACTTCTTCCATAAAAATATTATTTTCTGGATCCACATGTGTCACAAGAGAAGCATTGTGACAAAACGGACATTTAAAATTACAGCCAGGTGTGAAAACTGTGCATGCCACCTTTCCGGGATAATCCAGAAGAGTCAGCTTTTGTAATCCTTGTATGTTCATTTTTCTACATATCTCTGGAAATTTCTGCACAACGTTTCATCGCTTCAATCACCGCACTGCGGAATCCATTTTTTTCTAGAACACGAACCGCTTCAATTGTAGTTCCCGCCGGTGAGCATACCATATCTTTTAATTCTCCTGGATGTTTACCTGTCTCAAGAACCATTTTGGCACTTCCATATACCGCCTGTGCCGCGAATTTATATGCCTGTGCTCTTGGCATGCCATCTGCAACTGCTGCGTCCGCCATAGCTTCTATGAACATAAACACATATGCCGGAGAACTTCCACTTGTTGAAACAACGACATCCATCAGATTTTCTGGCACAATCTCAACTTTACCAAAAGATTCCAGAATTTCACGTGTACGGTCCAATTCTTCTGTTGTTACATTCTCGTTTGCACATACAGCCGTCATTCCTTCACCTACCATAGCCGGTGTGTTCGGCATAGTACGTACAATCTTTACTTTTTTTTCAAACTGCTCTTCCAACCATGCAAGTGTTTTTCCAGGTGCAATCGTAATAACAATCTGATCTTCTCTTACACAATCTCTAATTTCCTCAATTGTAGATGCATAATACTGAGGTTTTACTGATAGAATAAACATTTCTGCTTTTTCAACAACCTCTTTATTACTTTCTGTAACCTGGATTCCATAAATGTCTTTTACACGATTTCTTCCGGCTTCAAGAATATCAGATCCTATGATTTCCTCTGGTTTTAAAATTCCTTTTTTTATGATACCACCCATGATTGCACTTGCCATATTTCCAGTTCCTATAAATCCTAATTTCATAACATTCTCCTTCTACCTATATTGTTAATGGCACGCAAGGAGTTTTTCCTGCGTGCCCATTTTTCTGTCATCTTATGTTAAATGAACTTTCCGTTTCAAGTGGGATACTTTTTGTATCTATCCAGTCAATTGTTATAAAAGGTCTGGCATTGATTCCCTGAAGTAATTTGTCAATACGGCTCTCTCTTCCCTGAACTTCCATAACTACCGTACCATCCCACGCATTTGTTACCCAGCCTGTAAGTTCAAGACTTCTGGCAAGGTAAGCCGCTGAATATCGAAATCCCACACCCTGAACCTGACCATGAAAAACGATATGCTTTCTGATATCTGCCATATGTAAACCTCACAAATTGATAAATCATCCTACATAGCTGTCACAAAAATATGTTCCTTATAAAATGATCTCCATTTGATCTTCTTCTGCATATTCCACAACTACACAGTCATTTTTATATACTCGTTCCGGAAGCACAATTAAGATGTGTGCAACCTTTTCATTAATCGGCATAGGTGCCAGATGCCATACTCCTGTGTTAAGTTTAACTACAGTACCTTTTGGAACAACAAATGCCTCTGTAAGTTCTGGAACCGGCTCTTTTGTCGGTGGTGCAACATGAATTACAACATCATCATCCAGTGGAAGAATTCCTTCTCCTGTATAATTGTGATACTCCGCTGCATCAACGATCATTTTATCTGCTTTTTCCATCTCAAGACTTGAAAATGTAACCGGTACATTTCCTGAAACCGGAAGTGCAACTTTATCATTATAAAATCCTCCTAATGCACTTCCTTTTGGATCCACAAGGTTATAAAATGAACCATATTGAGAAAATGCCTCTGCTGTAAGTTTCTGTGCTTTTATCTGTCTCATACTATCTACCTCCGATGATCTAAACTAATTTTATTTTATCACTTCACCTAAAAAATGAAAACCTTAAAATCATAAATGATCATTTTACACAAGTGTATAACTCATGTCATACCATTCTTCTCCGCCCCACGTAGAATCAGAAATTCCAAGATTTTTAAATCCCATTTTTTCATACATTTTTACTTTATTATCAAGACAGGTTAAAAATAAAACTTTTCTGTTTTTCAAACGTTCTCTTGATATATACTGGTTTACAATCTCTGTTGCCAGACCCTGTCCTCTATATTCTGGAAGCACATCAAGCCCTAATAACATAATATTGCCCCCATCACAATCATGTAAATCTGCATCTAAGAAAAATTCATCTCGGAATTTTTCCTCTTTTGTTGCGATTCCGTTTAAAAATCCTGCTACCTTCCCAGTTTGTTTATCAACTGCTACTAAAAACAATTCTGGTACTGTCACAATACGTTCTCTCATCATTTTGGGTGTACATGCTTCGTTTGGTGGAAAACAAATCCCTTCAATTTTGACTGCCTGCTCCATTTCCTCCTGACGAATGTCTCTAAACTCAAACTGTTGTCTCATTTCTTCACTGCTACGTTTCATTTTATTTCCTCTTTATCTTTCTTTTTTACTAATTTCTATTGCTCATGCCATTATATTTATCAACGCAATAATGGAGCTGGATGATAACATCCAACTCCATTCAATTTCCGTAATCTTTATGCCTCTCCCATAAGGGCTTTTGCCTGCTGTAATACAGCTTTACCATTCATTCTTCCATAATCCTTCATATCGATTACTGCAAGTGGTACATCACCTGTAATACTCTTGATATTCTCAAGTTCAAAACGAATCTGTGGCCCTAAAAGAATACAATCCGCTTTTGAAACAATTGTTTCTGCCACTGCTGTTCCTACTGCCTGAATCTGGCATTCATATCCTTCTTCCTGTGCTGCTTTTTTCATCTTTTCAACCATCATACCTGTTGATAATCCTGCTACACAAATTAAATATATTTGCTTCATTATTTCAACCTCCCATATAATTCCACTACCTCTTTTGCAAGATCTACAAAAGTGATACTATTCATTAAATGATCTTGTGCATGAACTAAGAGCATACTAAATGGTGTCTTCTCTCCATTCGCTTCTTGTGTAAGCAACTCTGTCTGCGCTTTATGTGCTTCTATATGCACTTTTGCAGCCTCATCCAGTCTTTCTTTTGCATCATCCATCTGACCTTTTTTTGCCAACTGTATTGCTTCAAATGCTAAAGATTTCGCTTCACCAGAATTCACAATGATCTCCAACAAATTTTCTTCATTATTTTCCATAAAAATGATATTCTCCTATTTACAATGTATTCTCTATGCGTCTTCTCCTAAGATAAATTTTTTATACCAAAATCCACTTTTTTTAATACTTCTTTCCAAAGTATTGTAATCTACTCCAATCAAACCATATCTCTTTTGATATCCGTTTGTCCAAGATAACAAATCTATGGCAGACCATACATAATAAGCACTGATATCAAATCCTTGGGCACAAAGATCTTCAACCACTTCTACATGTTCTTTCAAGTAGGAAATCCTCTCATTATCCTGAAAGAATCCGTTTTCATCAGCTTGATCATCGAATCCAATTCCATTCTCGGATATAATGATTTCTTTCTTTCCATACTGATTATAAATTTGTTTTAATAAATTTTCAAGGCCTTGAGGATAAATTTCCCATCCCCATTTTGTATATTTACCATCTGGCACTCTGACAAAAGAAAACTTATCTTCTATTTTGTCACTATGAAGATTTTTCGCCTCAACTACTCGACGCATGTAGTAATTGACTCCAAGATAATCTCCGATATTTTCTTCCATGAGTTTATAATCTTCTTCACTTATCTTTGGTGCCCCGTATGTTTTCTGGCAAAATTCCAACATGTCCTGCGGATAATGTCCAGTCAATGCCGGACTTATATACCAGTCTGACATAAAATCATACGCATATTTTTTTGCTTTTAAATTATCTTCTGTTTCTTCCAAAACATCGATCGGCATAGGATTTAACACAATTCCAATTTTTCCATCCATTCCCATTTCATGGAACATTTTGATTGCAGCCGCACTTGCCAAATTGTAGTGGTGTGAAACCTGAAGTGCATGTGCATAATTTTTTTCCTGTGGTGGATGTGTTCCTTGAATATATCCTTCCATAACTTCTGATGCAGGTTCATTGATTGTTCCCCAAAGACGTACTCTGCCTTTGAAATGTTCAAACAAAATTCGGCAATATCCCAGGAAATCATCAATCACTTCTGGATTCAGCCATCCACCCTTTTTAAGCAATGGGAGTGGAAGATCCCAATGATACAATGTCAGATATGGTTCAATTCCATACTCGTTCAGTGTATCAACGATAAAATCATAGAACTCTAATCCTTTCTGATTGATTTCCCCTGTACCTTCCGGTAAAATTCGTGACCATGAAACCGAAAATCTATATGTCTGAAGACCTATTTCATGAAAAAGTTTTAAGTCTTCTGCAACATGATGGTAATGGTCTACCGCAATATCACCATCATATCCAAGATGATTAAGTTCATAATATTCATCCCATGAATTTTTCCCTTTACCATCGCAATAAGTGGCACCTTCTACCTGGTAGGCAGCTGTTGCTGCCCCCCATAATATGTTTTTGTGTATTTCTTCACGTGTCATTTTATGCCTCCGCATTTTTTTCTTCCAAAGCTAATTGTTTGTCATAGGATCTAAAGAATGGGAACCAGATAATCATATCAATTACAATCAATAATAATACCCAGATAAAGGCTTTGTAATCCATTGTAGATAAGGCAGCTCCTATTGGTGCCGGTGTAGTCCATGGTACAAGCGTAAATGTCTTGCTGATAATATTTGTATACATTACTACGTATGTCAATAACGCATTTACTGTCTGAGCTAAAATAAATGGAATCATTAATGTTGTATTTAATACAAGTGGTGTTCCAAATATAATTGGTTCGTTTATGTTAAAAAGAGATGGAACAATAGAAAGTCTTCCTAATGTTTTTAACTGTTTTGATTTACTTCTAAGCATTAAAAGGTTTAATCCAAGCGTTGCTCCTGCACCTCCAAGAATCATAAAGAATGCTCTAAATGGTTCTGTATAGATATATTCTGCCTGAAGTCCTTGTGTAACAAGTGCTGCATTGGCTGTAAGGTTTCCTAACTCAAACACACCCACAACACCACTAACGATAGAAGAACCATGAAGTCCTACAATCCACAGTAACTGCGTAATAACTGATATGAAAATAATACCAAATGGTGAGTCAATTGCTACTACTAATGGCTTAAATACAGCTTTAATTAACTCAGGAATCAAAAGTCCACCGCTCAATTTCTGAGCCAGTAAGCTAATGAGGAAAACGCCGACTGCGTTTACGATCATCGGAGTAATTGAAGCAAATGAAGCTTTTACTGGTGCCGGAACTGAATCTGGCATTTTAATACATAACCCTTTTTCTTTAAACACTCTTGTGATTTCTGTTGTAAGAAGTGCTATTACAATTGCTGTAAAGATACCTTCCGCACCAAGATAGGCCATCGGCATCACGATCGATTGATTTGCCAGAATATCTTCTCCTAGCATCTGTGCCTTTATTGTAGAAGACATTACACCTAAATTAGATGGTGCACTTGCAATCAAGAAACAAACTGCTGATATCGTCATACTTCCTACTGGGTCCATCTTATATGATTTTGCCAGAGAATGCGCAATCGCCAGACAAACAAACAATGCCATAACACCCAGTGATGCTCTAAATAATAACTCCACCTGCATTCCGTTTGCAATTGCCCATTGTTTCCATGCAATCAAAAATTTAAATAAAAAGTTAGTTGGTTTCATTGTCTCAAGATTAACCGGTGGTGATGTAACAATTAATGTCAGACCTCCTAAAAG
>JAHHTM010000369.1 GCA_020024675.1 Muricomes sp. | reverse complement strand
GAATATTCTTATGAAGGACGGTTATTCTTGTTCCGCCTTCTTTTTTCCCCAAAGAGCAATCTGGAAAATTCACAGAATGTGTAATATTTCCATTTTCAAGAAAATCTCGTAATTCTTGCGCTGCCATTTTTGCACAATTGTCTTCCGACTCTACTGTTGATGCTCCTAAATGAGGGATAACAATGCATTCTTTTATACCTACAATTTCTGGAACCGGAAAATCTGTGACGTATCTATGAATCTTATGCTTTTCAATCGCCTCTACAATGGCTTCTACATCCACTAAATTTTCTCTTGCAAAATTCAATACCACAACACCATTCTTCATCATCGAAAGTGCTTTTTTATTGATCATTCCCTTTGTACTTTCAAGCGCAGGAACGTGAATTGTAATAAAATCACATTCTTTGTAAAGTTCTTCGACTTCTTTTGCATGATGAATATCTCTTGATAGTTTCCACGCTGCATCTACAGAAAGATATGGATCATATCCATATACATCCATCCCAAGACTCACCGCTGCATTTGCTACGAGAACACCAATTGCACCAAGTCCTATTACTCCCAGTTTTTTTCCTTTAATCTCATATCCAGAAAACGCTTTCTTTTTTTTCTCTACAAGCTTCGCCAAATCTGGCTCATACTCATTTTCGCAAACCCACTTTGTTCCCCCTATAATATCTCTGCATGCCAAAAACATCCCTGTAAGGACTAGCTCTTTTACTCCATTTGCATTAGCTCCTGGTGTATTAAAAACAACAATGCCTTTCTCCGCACATTTATCAAGTGGAATATTATTCACGCCCGCCCCAGCACGTGCAATAGCCTTAAGATTTCCACCAAATTCCATTTCGTGCATCTGCGCACTTCTAACAAAAACTGCATCGGCTTCACTGAATTCACCTGTTTTTGTGTATTGCTCATCCAGCTCTTTTAACCCGGCTTCTGATATAGGGTTAAGACAATTATATTTATACATATTATACATTTTCCTCCTCGAATTTTTTCATAAATGAAACAAGTGATTGAACACCTTCATATGGCATGGCATTGTAAATACTTGCTCTCATGCCTCCTACTGATCTGTGACCTTTTAAATTTTCAAGCCCTGCTTCTTTGGCTTCTTTTATAAATTTTGCATCAAGGTCCTTATCACCTGTCACAAACGGTACATTCAGTAACGAACGATCTTCTTTACGAACAGTTCCTTTAAACAACCTGCTTTTATCAAGAAAATCATATAATAATTGAGCTTTTTTCTCGTTACGTTCTTTCACAGCTTCTAAACCACCTATAGATTTTAGCCATTTAAATACTTTTCCGCAAATATAAATTCCATAAGCCGGAGGTGTATTATAAAGTGATCTTGCGTCTGCATGTGTTTTATATGTAAGCATGGTTGGCGTTCCTGGAAGCACTTCCTCTGTAATAAGATCTTCTCTTATGATAACAATTACCACTCCTGCCGGTCCAATATTTTTCTGCACACCTCCATATATAACACCATACTTTGTAACATCTACTG
>JAHHTM010000368.1 GCA_020024675.1 Muricomes sp. | reverse complement strand
TGCATTTGCAGACAATTTCACAGTAGAAAAGTTATTAGAGGCGATTGATTATGCGCATCTTCATGGAAGACGGTTTTATCTTACCGTCAATACATTGCTAAAAGATCATGAAATGGCAAAACTGTATGATTATCTGCTCCCGCTTTATAAACAAGGACTGGATGCAGTGATCGTGCAGGATACAGGGGTGATGGAATTTGTTCGAACTCATTTTCCGAAGATGGGAATCCATGCAAGCACTCAGATGACGATTACAAATGTAAAAGGAGCTGCATTTTTAGAACAACAAGGAGTAGAGCGAGTTGTTCCGGCCAGAGAATTGTCATTAAAGGAGATTTCAGAGATTTCTAAAAGAACTGATTTAGAAATTGAATGTTTTGTCCACGGAGCACTTTGTTATTGTTACTCCGGACAATGTCTTTTAAGTAGTATGATAGGTGGAAGAAGTGGAAACAGAGGACAGTGTGCACAGCCCTGCAGACTTCCTTATGAATTGGATAAGAAAACAACGTATCTTATGAGTTTAAAAGATATTTGCACGTTGGATTATATTCCTGAAATGATAGAAGCTGGTATCACATCGTTTAAAATAGAAGGAAGAATGAAAAAGCCAGAGTATGTAGCAGCTGTTACATCAATGTATAGAAAATATACAGATCTTTATCTTAAAAATGGAAAGCAAGGCTACAAAGTTGTACCTGAAGATAAGGAAAAACTGATGGATATTTATAATCGTGGTGGATTTAGTAAAGGATATTATCATCAGCATAATGGAAAAGATATGCTGTCTTTGAATCGTCCGAATCATGCAGGTGTTCCGGCATTAAAGGTTTTATCCCAAAGTGGACGCGAAGTAACGGCAAAAGCACTTGCGGATATTCACAAGGGAGATATCCTTGAAATAGCAAGAAAGAAAGAATATTCTGATGGAAAAGAAAATTATACATTTGGAACCGGAGTGGTAAAAGGGCAGACTGCGAAGATACTTGTTCCACCTGGATACAAGTATACAAAAGGAACAATCCTTCATCGAATCCGTAACCAAGAGCTTTTGAGCGAAATCCATAAAAAATATGGAGAAGGACTTATTCAGGAACCGATAACAGGTTACCTTGATATAACCATAGGAGAACCGGCCACATTAACACTTTGTTACAAGGAGCATTATGTTTCTGTGTCAACCTCTGAGCGGACAGAAGAAGCAAAAAATCAGCCACTGGACAAAGAAAGGATTACAAAGCAGTTAAATAAGACTGGAAATGCAGAATTTGTATTTGAACATTTAGAGATAAAATTATCAGGAAATATCTTTGTACCTATGCAAAGAATAAACGAGTTAAGAAGAAGAGGCATGGAGTTGCTTGAAAACGAAATCTGCACTTCATACAGAAGAGAAGAATTTATCTATAAAGAAAAAATACAAAAAAATGAAAACGAACACAATATAAAACATCCGTTTTTGACAGTATTGGTTGAAACAAAAGAACAACTTGAAGTTGTGATCTTAGATGAAAATGTGCAGCGTATATATG
>JAHHTM010000367.1 GCA_020024675.1 Muricomes sp. | reverse complement strand
ATCAATAATTCCTTTTTTCCCCTCAACAATTGCTCCTGTAGGGAAATCTGGACCTTTAATAAATTCCATAAGTTTTTCCAATGAACATCTAGGATGTGAAATACGATAAATTGTTGCAAGAATAACCTCTTCTAAATTATGTGGCGGAATATCAGTAGCATATCCAGCCGATATTCCAGTCGCTCCATTTACTAATAAATTAGGATACTTTGCTGGAAGAACTGTAGGTTCATATTCGGTATCATCAAAATTTAATGACATTTGTACTGTTTCTTTTTCGATATCTTTTAATAATTCTGAAGAAATCGGAGACAATCTAGCTTCAGTATAACGCATCGCTGCAGCAGGATCATTATCAATAGAACCATTATTTCCTTGCATATCTACTAACGGTATTCTCATCTTCCATTCTTGAGACATACGGACCATAGCTTCATATACGGAAGAATCCCCATGAGGATGATAATTTCCAATAACATTTCCGACTGTTTTTGCAGATTTACGATAAGGCTTGTTATACGTATTCCCGTCTTTGTACATAGCATATAATATCCTACGTTGTACAGGTTTTAACCCATCTCTGACATCAGGTAATGCTCGATCTTGAATAATATATTTTGAATATTTTCCAAAACGATCACCCATAATGTCATCTAATGATTGTTTAATAATTTTTTCACTCATGATTAACCTCCCTACTTAGAAATAAAGAATGAATCTTCTAATGAAAATTGAACGTTATCCTCAATCCATTGACGTCTTGGCTCTACTTTATCTCCCATTAAAACAGATACTCGTCTTTCTACAAGCGCAGCATCTTCAATAGAAACTTGTATCAAAGTACGGGTTTCAGGATTCATTGTTGTTTCCCATAGCTGATCTGCATTCATTTCACCAAGCCCTTTATATCTTTGTACATTATATCCACGTCCAATTTCTTTTTTAGCCGCTTCTAATTCTTCATCACTCCATGCATAAACAGAATTTTCAACTTTACCATTCTTCTTAGAAACTTTATATAACGGAGGCATCGCAATATAAACGCACCCTGACTGAATTAAACCTCGCATATATCTATAAAAGAATGTTAAGAGCAATACTTGGATATGTGCTCCATCAGTGTCCGCATCAGTCATGATAATAACTTTGGCATAATGTGAATCATCAGCGTTAAAATCTGGACCAACACCTGCGCCAACTGTATTAATAATTGTACTTATTTCTTCATTTTTTAAAATGTCATTCATTGCTGCTTTTTCGCTATTTACTACTTTACCTCGTAAAGGTAATATTGCTTGAAATTTTCGATCTCTGCCTTGTTTTGCACTTCCGCCAGCTGAATCACCTTCGACTAAGTAAAGTTCTTTTTTCTTTTTATCCTTAGATTGTGCTGGCGCTAATTTCCCACTCAATATTTTTTCTACTTTATGATTTTTACCCTTACGTGCATCTTCTCTCGCTTTTCGAGCAGCATTTCTCGCTTGAGCAGCTTTAATCATTTTATTAATCAACTGATTTGCAATATCTTTATTT
>JAHHTM010000366.1 GCA_020024675.1 Muricomes sp. | reverse complement strand
ATAATACAGACATTTTTATTCAGTACCAAAATCACGAATATTTGGAAAAAGAAATCATAAGTAAGATTGAAGTTAAATGTAAATCAGAAGGCCAGGAAGTTACAGACGATACTAAACTTTGTATATACATTAAACCTGAAGATCAGAAAGCTTACTACACTTGTGGAAAGCTTAGTGGATTTGTAGAATTATAAGTTATAGATCCAGCTTTTATAGCAAAAATGATGCCGGTCAAAAAACCGACATCATTTTTTTATTCTTTACCGTCAAAACAGTATGTACATAATTTACATGGTGAAATACCGATTGATTCAATAAGATCATCCAGTCTGTGATAACGCAGAGTTGTAAAATTCTGACGTTTTCTTATTTCTTCTATCATCGCATTGTAACGTTCACAACACGGATTTGCATATTCATCAAGAATCTCCTGTGTTACTTCTCCTTCACGTTCTTTGATCACCTGTCTTGTAATCAACTCTGCTTCTGATTTTGTACGTGAAAAGTTAAGATATTTGCATCCATAAAGCAATGGCGGACATGCTGGTCTTACATGTACTTCTTTTGCACCGCTTTGATATAAAAATTCTGTTGTCTCACCAAGCTGAGTTCCCCTAACGATCGAATCATCGATCAAAAGAAGTTTTTTATCTTTAATAAGTGGCTGTACTGGAAGAAGTTTCATCTTAGCGATCAAGTTTCTTTGCTCTTGATTTGCTGGCATAAAAGATCTTGGCCACGTTGGTGTATATTTGATAAATGGTCTCGCATATGGTATTCCTGATTCATTTGCATACCCTATAGCATGTGCAATTCCTGAATCTGGAACCCCTGCTATGATATCCGGAGAAACATTTCCTTCATCTCTCTTTGCAAGAAGTTTTCCGCATTCATATCTCATACTTTCAACATTTACCCCTTCATAGGTAGATGTCGGATAACCAAAGTATACCCATAAGAAAGAACAGATCTTCATTTCCTGCTGTGGCGCACTTAAAACTTCCACACTGTCCGGTGTAACAAAATCAATTTCTGCCGGCCCTAATTCCCTATAATCCTCATATCCAAGATTTACATACGCAAAATTTTCAAAAGAAATACAAAAAGAATCTTCCTTCTTTCCAATAAAAGCAGGAGTCCTTCCATATTTATCACGTGCTACATAAATTCCCTCTTTTGTCATCAAGAGAATACTCATGGAACCATCTACGATGTCTTGCACATACTTAATTCCTTCTAATATGGAATCTTTCTTGCAAATCAACGCTGCAACTAATTCTGTGCCATTAACGTTCCCACCACTCATTTCCTGAAAATGTGTATGTCCATTTTCGTATACTTTTTTTAACAATTCATCAAGGTTATTTATTCTTCCAAGTGTAACAATAGAAAAACTACCAAGATGTGACTGGATTAATAATGGCTGAGGCTCATAATCTGAAATACAGCCAATTCCAAGATGTCCTGTCATCTCACCTGCATCTTTTTCAAACTTTGTACGGAAAGGAGAGTTTTCTATATTATGAATCGCTC
>JAHHTM010000365.1 GCA_020024675.1 Muricomes sp. | reverse complement strand
CTTTTACAAGAAATATTAAAAGAGTTAGATCCGCTTGAAGATCTTTGCAAACTGATTGAAGCTTCCATTATAGAAAATCCACCATTAGCCATGAAAGAAGGCGGCATCATAAAAGACGGTTATCATGAGGAAGTAGACCGATTGCGTCGCGCAAAGTCAGAGGGAAAAGACTGGCTTGCAAAACTAGAGGAAGAAGAAAGAGAAAAAACTGGAATCAAGACAATGAAAATCAAATATAACAAGGTATTTGGTTATTATCTTGAAGTTACAAATTCTTACAAAGATCTTGTGCCAGAATATTATACAAGAAAACAGACATTGGCAAATGCTGAGCGTTATATCACTCCGGAACTTAAAGAACTTGAAGATACGATTCTTGGAGCAGAAGATAAACTATATTCTCTTGAATATGAATTGTTTTGTACAGTGAGAGATACGATTGCATCAGAGGTGGAAAGAATCCAGAAAACAGCAAAAGCAGTGGCAGCACTTGATGTGTTTGCTTCGCTTGCACTTGTTGCTGAGCAAAATGGTTATGTACGTCCGAAGATCAATGAAAAAGGAGTTATAGACATAAAAGGTGGTCGGCATCCGGTAGTAGAAAAAATGATTCCGAATGATATGTTTATTTCAAACGATACATATTTAGACGATAAAAAGCAAAGAGTCTCAATTATCACAGGTCCTAATATGGCTGGAAAGTCCACATATATGAGACAGGCAGCATTAATTGTTCTTATGGCTCAGATTGGGTCTTTTGTGCCAGCATCTACTGCAAATATTGGATTAGTAGATCGAATATTTACTCGAGTTGGTGCTTCTGATGATCTTGCATGTGGACAAAGTACTTTCATGGTAGAAATGACAGAAGTTGCTAATATTCTTCGGAATGCAACAAGTAAAAGTCTTCTGATCCTTGACGAAATCGGAAGAGGAACAAGTACTTTTGATGGCCTTTCAATTGCCTGGGCCGTTGTTGAATATATTTCTGATTCAAAGTTATTAGGGGCAAAAACTTTGTTTGCTACCCATTATCATGAACTTACAGAATTAGAAGGTAAAATAGACAATGTAAATAATTATTGTATCGCTGTAAAGGAAAAAGGAGACGATATCGTATTTTTACGAAAAATTGTCAAAGGTGGAGCAGATAAGAGTTACGGAATACAAGTAGCTAAACTTGCAGGTGTTCCGGAGCTTGTCATCGATCGTGCAAAAGAGATTGTGGAAGAATTAAGTGATGAGGATATTACCATGAGGGTAAGCGAAATTTCTGTAAAAGAGCATCACTCAAAGAAAAAAACAAAAGCGAAACGATATGATGAAGTAGATTTGGCGCAGATGTCTTTATTTGATACAGTAAAAGATACAGATGTGTTAGAAGAACTTAAAAACGTAGATGTAGGAAATCTAACACCAATCGATGCTTTAAATACAATTTACAGATTACAGAATAAGCTAAAAAACCGTTGGTAAATATCAGTAAAAAGGAGTGACACAGGATGCTTAAAATTCAGGTTTTAGATCAGATTACAATAGATA
>JAHHTM010000364.1 GCA_020024675.1 Muricomes sp. | reverse complement strand
ATTATTAACTATAAACATTTATAATAGGGTATTGTACTTTACTTAGCTTTATACTTTTTACCAATAAAGTAATCATAACAATAATAGAAAGCCATCGCGAAAATAATACCAATTATCGTATCTCCTATACGCAATAGAATTGCCGTATTTGCACCATATGTTCCGGCTGCAAGCATTAACGCCCCCATACAGTTGACAGCAGTTTTATACTTGTAATCTGTACAAAATCCTAAGCAGAATCCTCCCACTGGTCCAATAAGAAAACTTAGATTTTTCGGAACAAGAGAATATATAACATAGAACAATGCAGAACCTACAATTACACCTATAAAACGATGCGCGAAACGTTCTTTGATTTTTGGATTTTCTGAATGGTCCGAAAGTAATGAACCACAGGCAAATCCTGCCCACATAAATCTTTCAATCTTTAAGAAAGTTCCTAATGTTAAGATTAACGCAACTCCCAAAGACATTCTCGTCATCCACTGATGTTTATGATTATATAAACTAAATTCTTTTACTTTATCTTTAAAACGTATGTCCTTAAACTTGTCTTTATGTTTCGCATAGAAAATAGTACCACAAATTGCCAGTCCTACGAGCATAAGCAAAAATCTTTTAAAGAACACAGTTCCATATACCGGATTACCAGAAAGATAAATATAGGCGAAACTAAACAAGCCCCCATTTCCCATCTCCGGCTTATCACAGGTAATATATAAGATTACAAAAAATGATAGAAAATGAATGAGAAGACCTATTGGTGGAAATGCTTTATACGCAAGTGTTGGTGAAATCAAAAGAAGTAAAAAAACTAATGTTAAATTCAATAATGCATCTTTCACACAATAACCAAAATCAACGAATCTGACTCCTAGTAAAATGCAGAAAATAGCAACCGCCATTGGGCTGTTTTCATTCCCAAATATAGAAGACAAAGATGCAATAAATACAACTGCAAATAAAACAATTAATAAAGAACGTAATATCATTCCTGATCTTAATTTGAATTTTTCATTACGATCCGAACTTTTTTTGATCATATTTTTTGTAACCTGTGGATCCCACTGAAGAATATCATAAAATTTCATTTTGATCACTCCTTTTATGTTCAGCTAATGTAAGCATGTCTTTGTTTGCTTTCGAAATAAGTGCAAACAACTCCTTAAACTCTTCACCCATCTCCCGGTATAAATCGTAAAATGACTGTAACATGATTCCATAATCTCTTTTTAATTCATTCTCACCTTTTTCTGTCAGAGAAAGTGAATAACTTCGTTCATCTGTAACATTCTTAATTTTCTGAATGCATTCCTTTGCAAAGAGTCCTTTTAAGCAGCGACTTACTGCTTCTTTTTTCATTCCACTCATCTTACTTAAATGTAAGGGAGTACATTCCACTGTTTCCAGATAAATCCAAGCTAACAATTCTCGCTCGCCAGATGTCAAAAACTGTTTTTGTTTTTGAATCAGCATTGCTCTAGAAAATTGGTGTAATTCCTGTTGAAATACCAACATCATTTTCCAATCAATTGTATCCATATAGC
>JAHHTM010000363.1 GCA_020024675.1 Muricomes sp. | reverse complement strand
AAGAACAGATGATATGTGCCTTCAAAACTTTGAAAGAAAAAGGCGCAAAAGAATTTGGAATACATGCATTTCTTGCAAGCAATACAGTTACAAATGAGTATTACCCGATGCTTGCAAAAGTATTATTTGAACTAGCAGTGCGCCTGAAAAAAGAAACTGGAGTTCATATTAAATTTATTAACCTTTCTGGAGGAATAGGAATTCCATACAGACCGGATCAGGAACCAAATGATATTATGGTTATAGGAGAAGGTGTACGCAAGGTTTATGAAGAAGTACTCGTTCCGGAAGGAATGGGAGATGTAGCTATTTATACAGAACTTGGCAGATTTATGATGGGTCCTTACGGTTGTCTTGTTACAAAAGCAATTCATGAAAAGCATACTCATAAAGAGTATATAGGTGTGGATGCATGTGCGGTCAATCTGATGCGTCCTGCTATGTATGGAGCTTATCATCATATTACTGTTCTTGGAAAAGAAGATATGGAATGTGATCATACATATGACATTACAGGTTCATTATGTGAAAACAACGATAAATTTGCAATAGACAGAAATCTTCCAAAGATTGATATGGGAGATTATCTTGTTATTCATGACACGGGTGCTCATGGATTTTCTATGGGATATAACTACAACGGAAAACTTAAATCAGCAGAACTTCTTTTGAAGGAAGATGGTACTGTAAAGATGATTAGAAGAGCAGAAAAACCATCTGACTATTTTGCTACATTTGATTGTTTTGAAATTGGAAGTAAATTAATCTAAAAAACCTATTGCATTGTGGGCAGTAATATGTTATTATTAAAAACAGCTCGATTGTGTGATTGAGCTGTTTGAGCGGATGTGGCGGAATCGGCAGACGCACAAGACTCAAAATCTTGCGGGGGTGACCTCGTGCGGGTTCAAGTCCCGCCATCCGCATTTATTATGACCTGTAACTAGCGTATTTGCGTTGGTTACAGGTTTTTTCGTTGGAAAAAGGGGCAAAAAAGGGGGCAAACCAATTAAATTATTTTTATTTTTTCAATCTCCTGATTGTCTTTTTCTTTCAGTTTTTTTGTTACATGCAAATAAATTTCTCGTGTGATTGCACTGTTTTCATGTCCTAGTCTTCTAGAGATAATATCGATGTTAACTCCTTGTTCCATGAGCAAACTTGCATGAGTACGGCTCATGGAATGTTAAAAGAATCAATTAAAAAAGATTATAGAGTGCTACAGAATTTATCCATAGGATATGGTAGTAGTATTAAAAAAATGATATATATATGAATATCCACAGATGTTAATGATAAAAAAGAATATTTGACTTTGAAAATAGAATACAGAGGTTTTTCGGATATTTTAAATGGAATGTCTCGCGGGAATATTAATTTAGGTTTTAAACATGATAATAAGTATTGGAAAAATCAAACAAAGTCGAATTAGAAATATTTGCTCAATTTGGAAGAAAAATATTTGTAGGAAGTCAAGAAATCGATTTGTTAAAAGAATGGTTTCCGAATCGTTATAAAGAAAATACGGGCTATATAGAGAGGATGATTAAAT
>JAHHTM010000362.1 GCA_020024675.1 Muricomes sp. | reverse complement strand
GATGTTCTTCCATGATTGAGAAGATACACTGTTATCGCATAAAGTCGCTCTATTTTCATTTGTTCGTTCCCTTTCTGTATCACCAATTTTGTTTGTATCCGTTCAGCTTTTCACAGAACCTGTGTACCAGGTTGGAACAGAATTTCTCATATGGTCATACCATGTCAGGACATCTTTTGCCTGACTTATCATCACCTGAATTTGATTATTGCCAAATGGGATTGCCCAAGGCACAGAAGAAAGTGTATTGCTTGATATGTACAATGCAAGCAGTTTCCAAAACTCCAACGGTACAGTACCATCAAAGTAACCATTTACCATACCTGAAGAAAATAGAGGAGACTTCTGAGCATTCCATACAATACGGTTAAATTCTTCCCACGGATCACCGTAATCGTTGCGGTTGAAGTCAATGATGCAAAGCTGACCAGTTCGATCAATCATCATATTGCCGAAATGATAGTCACCATGTTGGTAAGATTGTGGACGATCCTTCAACAAGTAACGGTTCTCATTTATGTAGTCAATAAAAACCTGTCCATTTTCATATTTGATCGGGCATTCCATGTACTTTTGAATTTTGTAGTCTATCTTGCGATTAAACAAGCTTTCCCAGTCTTCTTGCGAATCTGGGGCAGGGATAGAGTGAATTTTACGCAGAATACGTCCAGATTCCAATCCGTAAGCATATTGATTGGTGGCCGAAAGTGTTGGAATCATTTCTTCAGCATCAACGCCATCAATCCACGTCTGGATGGAATAAACGCCTTCCTCAGAAATACCAAACTCTAAAGGTCTGCACATCGGAATTCCAAGCGCCTCCACGTGCTGCATCATTTCAAATTCCTTTTTCTTGAACCCATATTGCTCAATCGGAGCAACACGTAGCAAAAACTTATTTCCGTTGTTATCGGTAGCACAGTATTTTTTATCTCCAGACCATCCTTTTTTGATAAGTTCTCTTGTAACAAACTTATGATGTGACACAATCTCACCCTCCCTTGATAAGCTACTAAATAATTTGATTATACCATTCATTTGCACCTTTTCAACTATTTTAAAGAGCAGAAACGTTTTGCAATAAAATGATACAAAAAGACTCGGAAGAAATGCGAAATGCAAGTAAACCAGCATAAAAAAAAGAAAACGGTACAGCCCCAAACGGAGCTGTACCGCAACCTGCACACCAACTATCCTTGGCCATCCTGACTAAAAAGCAGAATCTTTTTATTATTTTGAAACTTTATGATATTTCGTAAAATAGTATTCCAAGTCAAAACAAGTATTTTCTTCACTTGTCTCAACAAGTTCCCAGTCTTCTTCTTCATCAAGATTTGGGAAATATGTGTCTGCCTGAAATTCATGATCTATTTTTGTGACATAAGCTGTATCACAATATGGAAGTAATAGACGATAAATGCTTTCGCCTCCGATCACAAAAACATCTTCTGTGTCATAGTTTTTTAATTCTTCCATAAGTTCTTCAATCGTATGAACCATCAAAGCATCTTTTACTTCATAATTCTTATTTTTTGTTAATACTATATTCACTCTGTTTTTAAG
>JAHHTM010000361.1 GCA_020024675.1 Muricomes sp. | reverse complement strand
GAAAGTCCTTGGGGGAGTAGGTCGGAATTTTTGAGATTTTTTTGTGAATTTGGCAGAGGCTTAAAGGTTGACAGCGTTTTTCAGTTTTTTCTTTGGTGGAATCGGATAATGGGCGTGATTTTTTTAAATTTTTGATACAATTTAGAACAGTTTACGACAAAAACAGTATTAATTTGTGAAAATTGACTAAAAACCATATCGAAAATTAAGCAAATGTTACAAAATTATTATTTGACTTTAATAACAATTGATAAGAAAAGTAATATATGATATAATCAATTTGTTATTTAAGATTAGATAAGTGGCTCTGCCATCTATTTAATGTTTTAGGAGGTTTATTTATGAGAGTCGCATTTCGTAATACGATGATTGTTATTTCAGCTGTATTGCTTGTTGCGTTTTGGGGACTATCTGCTTTTGGTGCAATAACTGCGGTTAGTAACTGGGATACAATTAAGGAGAATCTTACTCCTGCTACATCTGAAAATACTATTATTAAAAAAGTTCCGTATAAGGTTATCGAGTATGTAACTGATGAAGTGGATAATTCTAACGATGACAATGAAATAATTGATCCTGACTATGGTTCTTCTGATTTGGTTCCAGATCAAAATCCAGATGATGGTAATACTGTCCCTAATGAACCGGTTATTGACGAAGAAGAAAAGAATTCTCCATTCAGAGGAAAAACTTTATATGATACTATAAGAGATAGCATTATTTCTTTAGAAACTACTACATTTGAAAGTGCAGTTAATGTAAGAGATGATGATATCAAAGGTTCAGTTATAAATTACTATGTTCCTGAAGGCGGACATTATGAAGGCGAATATGAAGATATACAAAAGGTAGCTAAAGATTTAGGCGTTACTATTAACGTAACTAAAGTAAGCTCTGGATATGATTATATTCTTGATGTTCAGAAAGCTATTGATGATGGTAAAACAGTTGACCTATTTACTGTTGATGCTTCTCAGTGGGGACCTATATATAAATATGCTCTTCCTGTTAACGATTTAGTTAATTTTTCAAAACTTGGAACTGTTAAAAACGGTTTCAGAACATCTATGATGGATTCTTTCTCAATGACTTTGAGTGAAATAAACGGCGAAAAGAATAAAATGTATTATTCTTTAGCTGGATATGCAGAACCATATCTTCTTGTTTATGATAAAACAGTAGCTTCTGCAGAAAAAGTTGATCCTAAATATCTTACTGATACATATGGTAAAATAGAAGCAGAGGCAAAAGGTGTTGTTGCTGTTACTGATGAACAAGGAAATCCTGTTCTTGATGAAAACGGTGTTTGTGTAACAAACGAAGTATCCGTAAAGGGTAAAGTTATTACAATGAAAACCATAAAAATGGATAAAGAATTCAAACCTTGTTATGATACAAACGGCAAACTTGAATTTTATGATCTTACTCTTTATGGTGTTGTAGAAGGTGATATCAGCGGTCGTTGGAATCATAATGCTTTTGTTGATGTAATGCAGAAGGTTACAGATAAAGAAGCAGGTAGATATGCTTTGGTTCTTCCAAATGGTGATTTACATAGACAGCTAATTTGGTCTTTATAT
>JAHHTM010000360.1 GCA_020024675.1 Muricomes sp. | reverse complement strand
CCACTTTTGTGTTTATAATAATCTCCTTGCTGATCCGTCAGAACAATCGTCCAGCCATCTATGGGTTCTTTTATCGCTTCTTTCAATGTAAGTGTACCCGATACACAACATAATTGTCTGGAATAAATCTCAGATTCCACTCCGATCCATCTGTGCGGTAATTTTTGTATTTCCCGCTCCGCTCTATTGTCTGCATCCTCAATTTTATTCTTTCCAGAATTAAAATACATGCACCAGGGACCGTACATCTTTTTCCACTTTTTAGGTACTTCAAATTTTCCGCTTCCAAAATGTTCACTGGTCATATAATTCAAAATAATTCCATCATAGTGAACCATAAGCTCTTGTTTTAGCGGACCTGATGGATAGCCACTCTTATCAATTGGAATAAACCATGCACCTTATTGCTCTCCATACTGTCCCCAAAAACTATTTGCCGAAAAGTATCCAGCATAATCATATTTGGAATACACATGACTATTGCTATATTTACTTCCATCTTCAAGCCAAAACGTTTCATCCTGCAATCTCTTATTCTGTGCCAGATATTGTGCTCTCGGTTGTATTCCCTGCCGTTCATTCGTATAAGAAACTTGAAAAAGTTTGGAATCCAAACGATATACTGTCCTTAATTCATCTAACATGATGTTATCATTGTCATTTTCAGCAACTACATATCCATAAACAGCTGTATCGTCTGCTTCTAATATGATATGATATTCCAATTTTAATGGACTTGTTGTATCCATATACGCCACATGAATCACATACTCGCCGTCATCAATCACTTTTAATGTATCCGGCTTCATATTACAGACACCTTGTTCTGTGTGATAATCGCAGTAAAAACTATTTTTCTTATCCGGATCATTTTCTGCACCATCCAAGTATTCCAACAACTCTGTTCCATTAAAGATCAGAGATTCTGCTTTTGCTGATTCTGAAAAAGCAATGGTTAAATATTTATTCTGCAGTTTACACCGCAAACCTTCAACCTCTAATTTCATTTTTCTCCTGATATCCTCTCGTATGTCTTTCTCCTATCTTTTATGTCATATTCGGATCCTCATAAACATATTAAAATGTTATCATATTATAATTTTTGATTGTTTCACTTTTTTGTCTGCAAAAGTCAAATTTTCAAACTTTATTGTCTTCACTATTTCTCTGGTTAAAAGAATTTTTTCTAGTTTTCTTCAATCCTATCAAACCATTTAACGCATAAAAAAGATACCAAAATCATATGTACAATTTTGATATCTATTTACATATTCGCTATTTAATTTGTAAGACACCGCCGTGTCTCTTTTTTTCACCCCCCATAGAATACTCTGAATCTTCCAGCACCTTGAATCTTCCACCATGCAAATCTTCTGTAACCATTGGAAAATACCCGTTTCCTTCCTGATAGCTATCCGTAATTAAACACCATCTGCCATCAGGTAACTGGTAGCACTCTGGTCCTTCTATTCCTGAAATTTGTTCTAGCACTTCTGATCTTATCTCAGAAAACAGCCCTGTAAGCGATGGTCCTTCCTCTAAAATCAGTTTTTTAGCAGATTCGTTTTTAGAAATACGAAAATATT
>JAHHTM010000036.1 GCA_020024675.1 Muricomes sp. | reverse complement strand
GAAGGGATTTTATTATCTTTTGCAAGATACAATAAAATACAGCAGTTATGTAAACTGCTGTATTGAAAATTTTTTATTTAGTTAATACTTCTACGCCAGTTTCTGTAACAAGAACCATATATTCAATCTGGGCAGATAAACCGTCATCAACAGTATATACTGTCCAGTCATTATCTTCATCTACGAAGAAATCAGGACTTCCTTCATTGATCATAGGTTCGATCGTAAACATCATACCTGGAACAAGAAGCATCTCACTTCCTTTTGGTGTTACATAACTTACAAAAGGATCTTCATGGAACTGAAGACCAATTCCATGTCCTCCGATATCTTCAACAACAGAGTAACCATTTTCCTGAGCATGTTTGTTGATAGCGTATGCAATGTCACCTAAATGTCCCCAAGGTTTTGCCGCAGCAAGACCAAGTTCTACACACTCTTCTGTAACACGAACAAGCTTCTCAGCACGTTCAGAAACCTTTCCAATCGTGAACATTCTGGAAGCATCAGAAAAGTATCCGTCAAGAATTGTCGATACATCAACATTGATAATATCGCCTTCTTTTAGAATGTGCTCTTTGTCAGGAATACCATGACAAATTTCGTTGTTAATAGAAGTACACACACTCTTTGGGAAGCCTTCGTAATTGAGTGGTGCTGGAATTCCACCATGAGAAGTTGTGACATCGTATACGATTTTATCAATTTCATCTGTGCTCATTCCGGCATGAATTTGACGAGAAACTTCATCCAAAACAAGTGTATTAAGAGCGGCACTTGCTTTGATTTTTTCAATCTGAGCAGGCGTCTTTAATAATTTACGACTAGGTACAATTTCACCCTTTTCAGCATGAAGTTGAATTTTTTCTTCGATAACCATGTGGCATTTTTTGTATTTTTTTCCGCTGCCACACCAGCAAAGTGCATTTCTTTCCATGAAAATACATCTCCTTATATAAACATTAGCGGACGATATATTCCGCATTTATAGAAAACAATAAATGTTTTAAATCTCTTTTATTCTATCATAATCAGAAAAGAATTACCATATCATAATTGGATGTATATTCGCATTAAAAAACGGGTAGATTCCAAAATAAAAACTTTGGAATCTATCCGTAATTTAAATTGTGATTTAATCTTTATAAAATGTCATTACGTTTGATATATCCAGGCTGTTCGCTAGAATCGATAATTTCCTCAGCATGAAGAATTTTTGCGGCTTTATCAACAACTTGGTTTTCAATATGTACATTTTTTCCAATCACTGCTCTAGGAAGGAGCACACAGTTCTTAACGACAGCACCTTCTTCAATAATACATCCACGGCCAACTACTGAATTTTCAACTGTACCTGCAATTGAACAACCATTAGAAATAACACAACACTTCATTTGTGCAGAGTTTGCATATTTGGTTGGGCAGGAGTCATTTGTACGTGTATAGATCGGCCAGTTAATGTCAAATAATTTCCTTGTTGTACTATTACTGATCAGTGAAATGTTTGCATCAAAATAACTCTTAAAGTCGGTAATTGCTGCAAAATATCCTTCATGAGGTGCTGCAAGAATATTGAGCTTGTCACACTGGCTGTTTACGATCTGTGCAAGTGTGTACATGGAGGATGTAGATTGAGCTTTTTTGATTAGTTCAATGAATAGCTCTGTTTTCATGATATATGTATCCATGAAAATTTTACGAGTGTCTTCTGTTCCTCGATTTTTGTGTATAGAAAGGACACCGTTTTGAGGATTTAGATCAAGGTAATCGCAATTAAGGAAGTGTTCTTTCGCAGTATTTATTGTGTGATAAAGAAGAGTAATATCAGCTCCAGATGCTATATGTTCCTCGATTAGAGGACTAAAATTCTGTGTGTAGACCATATAACTAGGTATGATCACAACATATGGTTCGTTCATTCTCTCGATGCATTCAAGATTTTCAGCAAATGCGGCAATGTCTGTATTGTAAATCTTATTGTCACAGTTGTTAGAAGCAAAAAGCGTGCGGAGCTTTCCGCTTTTAGAGTTGATATTGTAATTACGTCCTGTACCAATATGCTCAACAAGAGAACGCGGGTTGTCTCGAGTGTACACCTGTATCTGTTCAATTCCACTATTACTTAAATTAGAGATTGGAAAGTCAATAACTCTATATCTTCCGAGGAAAGAAAATGCTCCGATTGTACGGTAAGACTGAAGCCCTTGTACCCATATGTGATTTCCGGCAGGGTTTATGATTCCAAATGCTTTTTTCATCTTATTCTTCCCCCTTTACGTTTTTAGAAACCAGCTCGATGTGTTCGCTGTCAGCTGAACCAACAACAGCACCTTTTCCAATTCTGACTCCGTCTGCAACAAGAGCACGTGTCACAATCGCACCTTCTTCAACAAGTGAGCCAGGCATAAGCACACTATCAATAACCTGTGCACCGGTACGTATGATAGCACCTGTAAATAGTACAGAATTTTTGACAGTACCATTGATCGCACAGCCTTCTGTAACAAAGGCATGATTTATATCAGCATCAGGTCCAATATAGTGAGGAAGGGTATATCCATCTTCTGTATAGATCTTCCATGAACGATCATTTAGATCCAAAGTATTATTGTCATCGAGAAGATCCATGTTTGCTTCCCACAATGAATCAATAGTTCCTACATCTTTCCAATATCCACTGAATTCATACGCATAAAGATCTTTTCCGTTTCCAAGCATGGTAGGAATGATGTCTTTACCAAAGTCGTGGTTTGAATTTTCGTTATTCATATCCGAAATAAGCATTTCGCGAAGAAGTTTCCAATTGAAAATATAAATACCCATAGAAGCAAGATTGCTCTTAGGTTCAGCAGGTTTTTCCTCGAACTCAACAATTCTGCCAGACTCTTTGTTGGTGTTCATAATTCCAAAACGGCTGGCTTCTTTCATAGGAACTTCAATGACAGCGATTGTTGCATCGGCATGATGTTCTTTATGATAAGCAAGCATCTTGGCGTAATCCATCTTGTAAATGTGGTCACCAGAGAGAATTAGGACATATTCTGGTGAAAAAGAGTCGATAAAGTCAATATTCTGAGAAATAGCGTCTGCAGTGCCTCTGTAAACGTCGAGACCAGTGTCAGCTTTTTCACGAGGAGGTAATACATATACTCCACTGTTGACAGTGTCAAGACCCCAACGGCGTCCTGCAGCAACGTAGCTGTTCAGTAAAATAGATTCATATTGTGTAAGTACACCAACTACATCAATACCACTGTTTGCACAGTTGCTTAATGGGAAATCGACAATGCGGTATTTACCGCCATATGAAACTGCCGGTTTGGCCACTTTGTTAGTTAAATCATGCAAGCGAGATCCTCTTCCACCGGCTAGGATCATGGCTAACATATTGTTATGTTTCATAGTGTGTCCTCTCTTTCATAATACTTACATATATTGTACAGTTTATTTAGAAAAAAGACAATGGCTTTGTCTAAAAATTTGCTCTTTTTATGACAGTTTATCGGAAATTAAATTTCCTTATGTAAAATAGTAAAAAAATAGACGTCAGTATTTGTGAAGTCTTGTTAGAGGACGAAAAATAGAGTATATTTATTATATCAGGCTGGTGGAAAAACAAAGGAGGATTATTTCATGTTAAGAATAGGTATGCTTACGAGTGGAGGAGACTGCCAGGCATTAAATGCTGCCATGAGAGGTGTGGTCAAAGGGGTATGTTCTAAACGTAACGATGTGGAAATATATGGATTTCAAGATGGATATAAAGGACTCATCTATGGAAATTTTGAGATGCTTTCTTCTAAAGATTTTTCGGGTATTCTGACAAGAGGAGGTACGATTCTTGGTACATCACGTCAACCATTTAAACTTATGCGTGTCCCAGATGCAAATGGTTTGGATAAAGTTGAAGCCATGAAGCATACATATCATAAACTCTGCCTGGATTGTCTTGTGATTCTAGGAGGTAATGGTACGCATAAGACAGCAAATCTTTTAAGAGAAGAAGGTTTGAATGTTGTGACACTTCCAAAGACAATTGATAATGATCTTTGGGGAACAGATATGACGTTTGGATTTCAAAGCGCAGTGGATATTGCTACGGATACTATTGACAGGATTCATACTACAGCAACTTCCCATAGTCGAGTCTTTATTATAGAAGTGATGGGACATAAAGTTGGACACGTAACACTTCATGCCGGTATTGCAGGAGGTGCGGATGTTATTCTTCTACCAGAGATTCCATATGATATTGATGAAGTTGTACATGTAATTCAGAATCGTTCGAAAGTGGGAAAATCTTTTACGATTATTGCAGTTGCAGAAGGTGCAATCTCCAAAGAGGATGCAAAACTAAAGAAAAAAGAGTATAAAGAAAAAATTGCAAATAGAAAATATCCTTCTATAGCGTATGAGTTGGCGGAACAAATTCAAACACGCACAGATAAAGAAGTAAGGATAACCGTTCCGGGACATACCCAAAGAGGAGGTTCGCCATGTCCATATGACAGAGTATTTGCAACAAGAATGGGAGCAGCAGCATCAGAACTTATACTAAATAAAGAGTATGGGTATATGTTGGGAACTAAAAATGGAAAGACTATAAAAGTGCCACTTCAGGATGTGGCAGGAAAATTGAAATATGTGGATCCGGAATGTGGACTTATCAAAGAAGCAAAAATGGTGGGTATCAGTTTCGGAAGTTAATAATATAGAAACAGAGGTGTGAAACATGTCGTATACGGCGCTTTACAGAAAATTTCGTCCTACTGAATTTGAGGACGTTAAAGGACAAGACCATATTATAACAACACTACAGAACCAGATTAAGGCAAACCGGATTGGGCATGCGTATCTTTTTTGTGGAACAAGAGGAACCGGAAAAACAACAGTAGCAAAGATTTTTGCGAAAGCGGTTAACTGTGAGCATCCAATTAATGGAAGTCCGTGTGGAGAATGTGCCATGTGCAAATCTATTTCAGCGGGCACGTCTATGAATGTGATTGAAATAGATGCGGCTTCTAATAATGGTGTTGACAATATTCGAGAGATTCGAGAAGAAGTTACATATCGTCCTACAGAAGGAAGATATAAGGTTTACATCATTGATGAGGTGCATATGCTTTCTCCGGGGGCATTTAATGCGCTTTTAAAGACTTTAGAAGAACCACCAGAATATGTTATATTTATTCTGGCCACAACGGAAAGACATAAGATCCCGATTACGATTTTATCACGTTGTCAACAGTATGATTTTAGAAGGATCAGTATTGAGACGATTACTGACAGGCTGAGTCAACTCATGGATATAGAAAAAGTAGATGTGGAAGATAAAGCTTTGCGCTATGTTGCAAAAGTAGCGGATGGATCTATGAGAGATGCACTCAGTCTTATTGACCAATGTATAGCATTTTATCTTGGACAAAAACTGACCTATGAAAATGTGCTGGAAGTATTAGGTGCAGTAGATACCGAGGTGTTTAGCAGACTTTTGAGAAAAGTGATTAAAAGGGATGTAACAGGAGTTTTGGAAATTGTAGAGGAGCTGGTCATGTGTGGACGAGAATTGACGCAGCTTACAGCAGATTTTGTGTGGTATTTAAGAAACTTGCTTCTAGTGAAAACATCTGATAATATAGAGGATGTGCTGGATGTATCTACGGATAATCTAAACCAGTTAAAAGAAGAAGCCAAGATGATCGAAATGGAGACATTACTTCGATATATACGTGTTTTATCAGAACTCTCCGGTCAGATCCGATTTGCTACACAAAAAAGAGTGCTTTTAGAAGTTACGTTGATCAAAATGTGTGTTCCTGCAATGGAAACGAGTCAAGATTCGGTTCTTGATCGTCTCCGTGTATTAGAAGAAAAAGTAGAACAGGGAGCTTTTGTGGTTCGGACTTGTGAGAATCAGGATATCCATAGAGGATCTGGAGAAGAGGGACAAAGCCCGAAGCAAAAACCGGAACTTCCATGTGCTATACCGGATGATATTAAGGAAGTAGTAAAGAATTTCAGATCAATTGCGAATGAAGCATCAGGGCTTTTAAGAACTTATCTTAGAAAAGCAAAATTAAGTCTTGGTGGAGAAAACAGGTTGATGATTGTGCTTCCGGAACAAATGGATGCCCAGATCGTTGGAGAAGAAAGCAGACGAAAAGAAATTGAAGAGCTGATTGAAAACAGAATCAATAAAAAAGTTGAGGTAGAAGTTCGTTGCGTAGAGCAAGGAAGACGATTTGAAGATACATTCGTAGATATTGAGAAAAAAATTAATATGGATATAATAGTGGAGGACTAGATATGGCAAAAAGAGGTGGATTTCCAGGAGGCGGAATGCCGGGAAATATGGCAAATCTTATGAAACAAGCGCAGAAAATGCAGCGTCAGATGGAAGAACAGGCAAAAGAGCTTGAGAGCAAAGAATTCACAGCAACAGCTGGTGGTGGTGCGGTAGAAGTGAAAGTTTCAGGTAAAAGAGAAGTGGTAAGCGTGAAACTTCAAGAAGAAGTTGTAGATCCAGATGATATAGAGATGTTAGAAGATCTTATCGTTGCAGCTACAAATGAAGCACTTCGTCAGGTTGATGAAGCTTCAGGTTCAGCATTTGGTAAGCTGACAGGTGGACTCGGTGGCGGAATGCCAGGGTTATTCTAATAAGATATAATGTTGAAAATAAAAGGGTCAGACTTTTGGAAAAAGAGCCTGGTCCTTTTGATGTGTATGTATGAATTATGGGAGTGCAGATAAATGGATTATTATAGTAATCAGATTAGCAGACTTATAGATGAATTTTCGCGTTTGCCTGGAATTGGTGCAAAATCCGCACAAAGACTTGCATTTCATATTATAAATATGCCAAAAGAACAGGTGGAAAGTTTTGCAAAAGCGCTTGTGGACGCAAGAAATAATGTTAGATACTGTACGCAGTGCTGTACCCTGACAGATAGGGAACTTTGTCCGATTTGTAGCAATCTGGACAGAGATCAGAGGACAATCATGGTTGTGGAAACACCAAGAGATCTTGCAGCATACGAAAAAACAGGAAAATATAATGGGGTATATCATGTGCTTCATGGGGCAATATCACCAATGCTTGGAATAGGACCATCTGATATACGGTTAAAAGAGCTTATTGAGCGCCTTCAAGGAGATGTGGATGAAGTGATTATCGCAACAAATTCAAGTCTGGAAGGTGAGACAACAGCAATGTATATTAGCAAGCTTATCAAACCGACAGGGATCAAGGTTAGCAGGATTGCCAGTGGTGTACCAGTAGGAGGAGATTTGGAGTATATTGATGAAGTGACATTGCTTCGGGCTCTTGAAGGTCGTACAGAATTATAAGAAATAACTGATCATAAAAAGGAATATCTTTAAGAAAGTATGCTTGACCTGTTCTGCGATAAAAGATATAATTTAGGCAGGTATATTATTTGTTATATATAACTGGTATATAACAGTAGTTTTTAGAAAAGGTAATAAGCAGGAGGAAATTCGATGAATAAATTAGAATTGATGAAAACTGCAAACGAAGTCCGTAAAGGTATCGTAGAAGCAGTTCACAGTGCAAAATCCGGACATCCGGGTGGATCTCTTTCAGCAGCAGATATATTTACATATCTTTATTTTGAAGAGATGAATATTGATCCACAGGATCCACGTAAAAAGGACAGAGACAGATTTGTCCTTTCAAAAGGACATACAGCACCAGGACTTTATTCCACATTGGCACACAGAGGCTTTTTCCCAGTAGAAGATCTTAAGACATTACGTCATGTAGGTTCTTATCTTCAGGGACATCCAGATATGAAACATATTCCAGGAGTGGATATGTCTTCAGGATCATTAGGACAGGGAATTTCTGCAGCAGTAGGAATGGCACTGGCTGCAAAATTATCAGGAGCAGACTATAGAGTATATACATTACTTGGAGATGGAGAAATTCAGGAAGGTCAGATTTGGGAAGCATCTATGCTTGCATCATTTAGAAAACTTGATAATTTGGTGGTAATCGTGGATAATAACAATCTTCAGATTGATGGAAGAATTGATGAAGTTAACTCACCATATCCAATTGATAAAAAGTTTGAAGCATTTAATTTCCATGTCATCAATATAGATGGAAATGATTTTGATCAGATTGATGCGGCTTTTAAAGAAGCAAAATCAGTTAAAGGACAGCCAGTTGCAATTATAGCAAAAACAATCAAAGGAAAAGGCGTTTCCTTTATGGAAGATCAGGCTTCATGGCATGGAACAGCTCCAAATGATGAGCAGTTTGCAGTAGCAATGGAAGAATTAGAGAAAGCAGGTGAAGCATTATGTCAGATGTAAAGAAAATTGCAACAAGAGAAAGCTATGGTAAGGCTCTTATTGAATTAGGAAAATTACATGATGATGTTGTTGTTTTAGATGCGGATCTTGCATCTGCTACCAAAACAGGCATGTTCAAAAAAGAATTTCCAGATAGACATATAGACTGTGGTATTGCGGAAAGTAATATGATGGGAGTGGCAGCAGGACTTGCTGCATCAGGCATGGTTCCATTTGCAAGTTCATTTGCAATGTTTGCAGCAGGACGTGCATTTGAGCAGATTCGTAATTCTATCGGATATCCACATCTTAATGTGAAAATCGGTGCAACACATGCTGGTATTTCTGTAGGTGAAGATGGTGCTACGCATCAGTGCAATGAAGATATTGCATTAATGAGAACGATTCCAGGCATGGTGATCATTAACCCATCTGATGCAATTGAAGCAGAAGCAGCAGTACAGGCAGCATATGAATATGTAGGACCTGTTTATATGCGTTTCGGAAGATTTGCAATTCCAGTGATTAATGAAAGAGAAGACTACAAATTTGAATTAGGAAAAGGTGTAGTTCTCCGTGAAGGTAAAGATCTGACAATTATAGCATCAGGACTTCCGGTTGCAGCGTGTCTTGAGGCGGCAGAAAGACTTGCTGCAGATGGAATTGATGCGAAAGTAATTAATATACATACAATC
>JAHHTM010000359.1 GCA_020024675.1 Muricomes sp. | reverse complement strand
ATTCTGAAACAACTCACTTGCTTTTTTTGCTTGTGCCACAAGCATTTCCAATCCACCAGAAGCTGGAATCTTTCGTTCCAATGCATCTAAAACTAACTGCGTCTTATTTGGATTATATATCAGATCAAGAACGCCTTTACATTTTGTAAACTTATCAAGATTAAGCAGTGTTTTCCCATTCTCCGGATACATTCCCACAGGAGTTGTATTTACGATTACCTCACTGTCATAATGTTTGTCTATATTATCGTAATTATCCACCCCTTTTCTTGAAACAACCACAATTTTTGATGCACCCAATTCTTTTAAGACCGCCTGTACTGTCAGTGAAGCGCCTCCACTTCCTAACACAAGACATTTTGCTTCTCGGACATCAATTCCTGCAGTTTTCAGGAGATATGAAAACCCATAAGCATCTGTATTATCTCCTTTTATTTTCCCATCTTCTCCATAGATAATTGTATTGACAGAACCGATCTTTCTTGCATTTTCTGAAATTTCATCACAATATTTCATCACTGTTTTTTTATAAGGTATTGTAACATTAAACCCTCCGTATTCACCTGATGCAAGAAGACTTTTAAGTTCTTTTTCATTTACTTCGCACAATTCATATGCGTAATCTCCAAGCATACTGTGTATACGTGGAGAATAACTGTGCCCTAATTTTGCACCGATCAGACCTGCTTTTTTTATCTCCATTTCTGTCACCTATCTAACCTAATTTATATTTCTGTATAACTTCCCATATATCTAAATTCAGTACTCAATTCTTCTAACTGGCTGATCAGTCTTATGAATTCCTCTGAATATACCTGGCATTCGATATCAAAATAAAACATAAATTGAAAATCTCTGTCTGGTATTGGTCTTGATTCAAGTTTTAGAAGATTTAATCCAAGAGCATAAAATCTGGATAAGATATTATATAGTGCTCCCGGTTTATGTGGAAGAACAAGCATCAGGCTTGTTTTATCTGCACCTGGATATATTTCCATTTTCTTACTAATACAAATAAACCGTGTATAATTATTTCCATTATCCTGGATGCCCTCTTCTACACATTCTAAACCATACAACTGTCCACACACATAAGATGCAAGCGCAGCAACATCTTTTCTTCCTGACTGTGCCACTTTTTTTGCAGCTTCTGCCGTATTTTCACAAACGGTAACTTTTACGTTCGGCATGTTTTTCAGGTAATTTTCACACTGTAAAATTGCCTGTTCATGCGAAAATACCTCTTTTATTTCTTCCATTTTTACGCCCGGCTTCGCTAAAAGACTATGGTCTATTTTCATTTTTACACTTTTTACAATATAAAAATTGTGTTCCATCATAAGATCATAAATCTGATTTACAGATCCTGCCGTACTATTTTCCAATGGAAGAATACCATACTGACACAGCCCATTTTCTATTGCTGCAAATACACCGTTAAAATTTTTCATATAAGTGATCTTTGGCATTTTAAACACTTTCTCACAAGCCTGCTGCGAATAGGCTCCCGGCACTCCCTGGCATGCAACTACAGCTCGGGATGGAAAAACAGATTTCGTTTCTTCCAATGCACATTGAATCTTTTTTACAAGAGAAGACTCCATCTTTA
>JAHHTM010000358.1 GCA_020024675.1 Muricomes sp. | reverse complement strand
GAATTATGCTGGGCATTTTCGTGGGAATCGCATGGGGGCTTGATGGGGTTCTTATGGGAAGAATTGGACAAAATAGTCTGTTTTCAGATGCCGGGTATGCATTATCAATGGGAATTTCGAAATTAAGTTTCGATTTTTCTCCACTTGTAACAGCATTTTTTCATGAAGGCTTTTGTTTTGTATGGGTAGCTTTGTTTTTGATTTTTCATAAGCAGTTAAAACAAGTATTTTATCTGCTTTTTAAGACAAAAAAAGGGAAAGCTACAGCAGTTGCTGCACTAGTTGGTTCGCCAATTGGTATGAGTGCATATTTATTAGCAATTAAGTATGCATCTGCACCATATGCATCTAGTATTTCGGTTATCTATCCAGGCGTTGGAGCATTACTTTCCTATTTGATTTTGAAAGAAAAACTATCATTACGTGCGGTAATTGGAATTGCAATCAGCTTGACGGGTTCATTTATGCTTGGATTTAATCCGACAGGCGATGTGCCAGGTACCTTTGTAAAAGGTGTGATCTTTGCGGCAGTTGCTGTTTTAGGCTGGGCACTAGAAGGTGTTATGATCGGGTTTGCAATGAAACATATCAAAGATGAAAAAGAGGTTGAAGCAACTCCACAGCAGCTATTATGTCTTCGTTATTTTATATCAATGATTTCATACGCAGTAATTGTTCTGCCAATTATTAAAGGGTACTCTATGGTTGGACAGATTGTGTCAAAAGGACTTGTTTTCGCTTATGCTGGTATTGCAATTTTAGGTGCATTGACATATTTATGCTGGTATAAAGCAGTAGACCTGATTGGTTCAGCTATGGGAACAGCATTAAATAGTACAGCGGCACTTTGGACAATTGTTTTTAGTGCAGTATTATTTCACAACAAGATTACAGGAACTCTTGTATTCTGGGGAGTCGTGATTGTGCTTGGAGTATTTATATTTGCAATAGATCCAAAAACATTAAAGAAAAACAAACAATAAAAGATATGGAGGGACCAAAAATGCTGAAGGAAGAAATTATAGTAAACATGCAAAAAATTGTAGACAACTGCATGGGGGAAGAAACTCCGGCATGCGTTGCCACATGTCCTATGCATACAGATGCAAAAAGATATATTCAATTGATTAAAGAAGGAAAAGGAGAGGAAGCAATCCGTGTGATCCGTGATAATCTTTTCCTCCCTGGAACATTAGGAAGAATCTGTGCCCATCCATGTGAAGGAAAGTGTAAGTGGAATGAAGGAAAAAGTCCAATGGCAATTGCATCATTAAAGCGATATGCTGCAGACAATTTTGATAAAGAAGAAGACTGGGATCTTCAGATTAAAGAAAATAATGGAAAAAGAGTTGCTGTTATTGGTGCTGGTCCTTCAGGACTTCAGGCAGCACTTGAGCTTAGAAGAGAAGGGTGTGAAGTTACTGTATTTGAGAAACTTCCAGTGCGAGGAGGAATGCTTCGTGTAGGAATCCCGGCATACAGACTCCCAAGAAATATTCTTGAAAGAGAAATTTCTTATCTCGATAAGCTTGGTGTACAATTTCGTATGAATTTCGAAATCGGAAAAGATATGGAATTTTCACAGTTGGTAGATGAATTTGATAGCGTTAT
>JAHHTM010000357.1 GCA_020024675.1 Muricomes sp. | reverse complement strand
ATTATATATTATAACAGTGAAACAATATCTGATAGAGCAGAAAAAGGAGGAAAATTGTGGGATGAAACTATAAATACAAGAAATGAAAGAAGGTCTCGCTTACTATTTGTCTTAGATACAAGGGATAAAATATAAGGATTGTCGGAGAGAAAGGTGGGAAGAAAATGAAAAGGTTGGTATCATTTAAGAATTTGTCGCAGGAGGAGTGGCTAAAGTGGCGTAAGAAAGGGATAACAGGTACGGATGCAGGAGCAATTGTAGGTCTGAATCCATATAAATCCGCTTTTGCAGTCTACCAAGATAAGCAATCCATAGAAACTGATGTAAGAGATAATGAAGCCATGAGACAAGGAAGAGATCTCGAGGAATATGTTGCAAAAAGATTTTCTGAAGAAACAGGATATAAGGTTAGGAGAGCAAATGCAATATATTATAATGAAGATTATCCTTTTATGTTGGCAAATTTGGATCGTGTTCTTGTAGGGAAGAAAGCAGGGTTAGAGTGTAAAACGGTATCTCCATATTCTGTCGATAAATGGAAAGAGGGTAGAATACCTTTGCATTATCAGATGCAGGTGCAACATTATCTTGCCGTAAGTGGATTTGACTGCTGGTATGTTGCAGCACTTATCTTTGGTACAGAATTTATTGTTCATAAGATTGAAAGAGATGAGGAGATAATCAAAAATCTTATTATGATAGAGGAACGATTCTGGAAAGAAAATATCTTGAAAAATAAAATACCAGATCCAGATGGTTCAGATAATTATTCAGAGATGCTTGTGAAAAAATTCTTTGAAACTAGAAAAGATCAAGAAATACAATTGTTTAATGTATCAGAAGATTTAAGAAGAAGGGATCAAATCAAAGAATTGGTGGAAAAACTAGAAAAGGAAAAGAAGATGATTGATCAGAAAATTCAGCTTCAATTAGGAAATCAAGATGCTAGTTATGCAATAGCTGATGAATTTCAAATAGCATGGATTACTACAGTTGTTCAAAGAATGGATATAAAAAAATTTAAGGAAGAACAGCCAGATATGTATCAGCAGTATACAAAAGAAACTATATCAAAAAGATTTACAGTAAAACAGAGAAAAGAAAAAACAAAGGTAGCATGAAAGTCAGAAGTTTATCTTCTGGCTTATTTTATTTCGCACAGGAAGGAGTATACAAATGGAAGAAATGGATCTTAAACAAGAATTAGCTATGCAAGCGTCTGGTAAAGAAAAACAGGAAGTGAAATTAAACAAGGGAATGAGTATCCCGGATATGGTAAAGGCATTAGGCCCAGAATTAAAGAAAGCGTTGCCGAGTGTATTAACACCAGAGAGATTTACAAGAATTGCGTTATCAGCTTTGAATAATACACCAGAATTACAGAAGTGCACACCGATGTCTTTTATTTCAGCACTGTTAAATGCAGCGCAATTAGGATTAGAACCAAATAGCCCATTAGGACAGGCTTATCTTATTCCATACAAAAACAAAGGAATTGTGGAATGTCAGTTCCAAATTGGATATAAAGGATTAATTGATCTGGCGTACAGAAATGGTCAAATGCAGACAATCCAGGCGCATGTAGTGTATGAAAATGATGAGTTTGAATATGAG
>JAHHTM010000356.1 GCA_020024675.1 Muricomes sp. | reverse complement strand
AAAATGCAGCGAAAGCAGAAAATGTTGAGATAAAGAAAGCAACATTTGACAAAGAGACTACGACACTTGATCCGGAATTTATTAAAGCAGCAGATAAATTGAAAGAAAATGAACTCTCAGAAGTGATCGAGACTGCATCAGGACTTTACATTGGTCAGATTACAAGTCTTTTAGACAGACAGGCAACAGATGTAAAAAAAGAGAATATAGTAAATGAAAGAAAAGCTGATAAGTATCAGGAATTATTAGAAGGTTGGAAAAAAGATACAAAGATCGATAGAGATAAAAAAAGCTGGAATAAAATCAGCTTTGATAAAACAGGCGTAACGATCAAACAAAAATCAGAAAAATAAAAATAGAAAGACTGCCTGAAAAGTTTGGTTATAAGCTTTTCTGACAGTCTTTTTTGAGGAGTGAATTATGGGATACAATTATGGAAAAATATGGGTTGCAGGGGCTCATGGACGTGTGGGTACAATGATACACAACATGCTAGATATGCGTGATGTTGAACTTTTTGAAACGGGACATGAAGAACTTGATATCACAGATGCAGTTGCAGTTAACCGATTTGGAAGCAGCAATCGTCCTAATACGATCATAAACTGTGCAGGCTTTACAGATGTAAGAGCATGTGAGGAAAATATAGAAGAAGCATATAAAGTGAATGCATTAGGTGCAAGAAACTTAAGTGCAATTGCAAGAAAAATTGACGCAAGGATTATTCAGATTTCCACGGATGACATTTTCTGCGACAGTACGAGAAAAAGCTTTCATGAATTTGATACACCAAATCCTAAAACGGTATATGGAAAATCAAAACTTGCAGGGGAAAATTTTGTAAAGGAACTGGCACCAAAGCATCTTATTATTCGTAGTTCATGGGTGTATGGAAAAGAGGGCGATAATTTCGTAAATTACATTATTGATTGTGCGAAAAATGGAAAAACGATTGAAGCAGCGGTAGATGATTTTGCCTGCCCGACAAGCGCAAAAGAACTTTCCAAAGTTATTTTACGTCTTATTCAGGCTGAACAGGAAGGAATCTATCATGCGGTATGCGATGGATTTTGTAGTCGTTATGAACTGGCAGAAGAAATTTTAAAGCTTTTAGGAAAAGAAGATGTACAGTTGATTCCTAAGATGAGAAGAGATATGTATCAGGGTAGAGATAGTTTTGAACATGTGAATGGACAAAACCTTTCGACAGCAATTAAAATGACAGAAGAATGTGGAAGCAGGTATACGATCCTTGACAACATGATGCTTAGAATGTGTGGAATAGAATGCCCGGTGTCATGGCAGGAAGCATTGGAAGAGTATATCAGATGTGAATAAATCTACCATCTGATATTACGCTCTGCGAGGATGCGTAGTGGCTTGTAAATGTATTATGCCAGCAAAGCTGACCAATCCACGCTCCAAGACTCGTGAGCGAAACTTGAACTGTGTAAATAATAGAAAGAAGGAAATGAATGAAAAACAAAGAAAAGAAAAAAATTGGCCTTACTACGTGGATATTTATAAGTTTGATTTTAGGGGCAATGGTAGGTATTGTGCTTCATTACTGGGTACCGGCAGGAGCTGTAAGAGATGATATTATCATTAATGGTATTTTTT
>JAHHTM010000355.1 GCA_020024675.1 Muricomes sp. | reverse complement strand
ACTTCAGGCATTGCAAGAAAACCAGGTCAAACAAGAATTGAGCTTACTCAGACAAATGTAAATATTTTAAAGAGTATTACTCCTGAGATTGTCAAAGTTGCACCTAAAGCACTTTACATCATCGTAAGCAATCCAATAGATATAATGACTTATGTGTTTACAAAGATTTCAGGACTTCCGGAAAATCAGATAATGGGTTCCGGTACACTTTTAGATACTGCAAGATTAAGATACGGACTATCCGAACATTTTAATATTGCACAGAAAAATATTCATGCTTATGTATTTGGTGAACATGGAGATACTTCTTTTATTCCTTGGAGCAGTGCAACTGTTTCAGGAATTAAGCTTGATCAGTTTCCAGAAATGATGCGTAATCGTGGCATTGATATGAAAGACGTTGATAAAGATGCTATGGTTGAATATGTAAGAAAGTCAGGCGGAAAGATCATCGCAAATAAAGGTGCAACCTACTATGCAGTATCAGTAGCTGTTTGTAGATTATGTTCAATTTTGTGTTCATCAACAGATTCACTTGTTACAGTTTCTTCAATGATGCATGGTGAATACGGAATTGAAGATGTCTGTCTAAGCGTTCTTACCATGGTAGGAGCTGGCGGAGTTCATGGAAAAATTCCTATGGAACTTACAGAAGAAGAAACTAAAAAACTTAGAAAAAGTGCAGATGCGCTACATGAAGTTATCAAACAAATAAAACTCTAAATCATAAGAAAAGAGGAGAATGATTTTATATGAAGTACAGTTATTATCCTGGATGTACTTTGAGAACAAAGGCACAGAATCTGGATGCTTATGCGAGAGCTTCTGCAAAAGCCCTTGGATTTGAGCTGGAAGAAGTTGAAAATTGGCAGTGCTGCGGTGGGGTTTATCCACTTGGTTCTGATGAAATAGCAACTAAACTTTCTTCAGTTAGAGTTCTAATGCAGGCAAAAGAAAAAGGTCAAAGTTTAGTAACCCTTTGTTCCGCATGTCATCATGTTATTAAGCGTGTCAACGACGATATGAAAAACGTTGAGGACATAAGAACAAGAGCAAATAATTATATTCAGTCTGATGATTATTATGCTGGGGAAACTGAAGTTTTACATTTTTTAGAAGTTCTTAGAGACAGAGTAGGATTTGATAAATTAAAAGAAAAAGTAGTAAATCCTTTTACAAATCGTAAAATAGGTGCTTATTACGGATGTCTTTTACTTCGTCCAAGCAATATTATGAGTTTTGATGACCCTGAAAATCCTTCTATATTGGAAGACTTTATTCGTGCAATAGGTGGAACACCTGTTATATATCCATATAGAAATGAATGTTGTGGCGGTTATATTTCTCTTAAAGAAAAAGATATGGCTGAAAATATGTGCGACAAAATTAAAGACAGTGCGTCAGGTTTTGAAGCAGAGATGCTAATTACAGCCTGTCCTCTTTGTATGTATAATCTTAATAAAAGTAAAGCTGGTAATATTCCGGTTTATTATTTTACCGAGCTTCTTGCTGAAGCATTAGGTGTGAAAGACGAGGTGGATAATCCATGAATACCCCGAAAAAGCAAGCAGAACTTATAAAAGAAATTAGCGGTGTTAATCCTCTTAGATGCATGAAATGCGG
>JAHHTM010000354.1 GCA_020024675.1 Muricomes sp. | reverse complement strand
TTTCTTATAAATGGTTTATGTCCCACCTGCCCATAAATTTCTGGACTTTCAATAGAAAACCACTTTTTAAGTGCCGCTATCGTAATGTTTTCTGCAGATACAAATCTGTGTTTCTCTTCCTCAGATTTTAATAACTCTGCTCGCTTTTCTCTGTCTTTCGAAAGCCTGATTCCTCGATCATTTCCTATCTTACTATTTGTAAAATCCGTAACTAATATAAATTTTTTCATGTATCTTCCTTATGTTTCTTTTCTAAAATGATACAGTACTAAACTTACATTAAATTAAATATTTTCTTAAATTTTTCTTATTTTCCTTGTATGAGCTCACTCGTTTTAAACTATTCATTCAAGATTTCTAAAATATATCTGCCGATAATCTTACTAGAGACAACATAACTTCCATGAAAATGGTGCGAAAATACAGTAAGACAGCTTTGTGGAATACTCTTCACAATTTGATCCGTATGAGCCGAGGTAATGATATCATACTCCCCTCTGGTAACAAACACAGGAATTGTTATATTGGATAAGTCTTCCCTTGAAATATGTGGTTCTTCTAACATCATTCGCACCCTATCTTTTTTTGTCAGATGATACGTGATTTTCATTCTAATACGTACAGATTCTTTCACTCCATCCGGATCAACATTTACACCACTGACAATCAATTTTGAAAATAAAAAAGGGGCTTTACAGGCCAAAAGAATCCCTATAATCCCACCATCACTAAAGCCATAATATACCGGCTTTTTCATACCAAGCTCCTTTATAAATTCATAGACATAAGATGCCAAGTCATCATAATGATATTCCTTGATGTTCTCACTTTTTCCATGACCTGGAAGATCCAATGTGTATACGGTAAAATGTCGTTGTAAAAGTTTAACACTTCTATGAAAGTCCTTCAGACTTCCACCATTTCCGTGAATCATCATAAGTGGTTGTCCTTCTCCACTTTTTTCCCAGTACAATTTTTTCCCTTTTATCTTAATAAACATTTTATCACCTGAATTATTAATGCATTTTCTTTCATAATAATCATTTCATCGATTACATTCAACAATATTCTTTTCTATGCTTTAAAAACTTGTCCGAAACACAAAAAAGAGCGAGATTTTTCCAAACTCGCCCTAACTAAACAACTATTTTTTTCCTTTGAAATAGTGAAAAAAGCGTTGTCTTTGCTCATACCTGTATTATCACCATTTTCATTAACAGGATCAATATACTACTCTACATTATTATTCTCTGCCAGAACTCTGCTAAAATTTATACCCACTCTCCCTTAAGTTTTTGTTTTGATAATAAACATCTTTTTCTCTTTCTTTTGGTGTGACTAATATTGTTTCCAGTTTTCCACTAATATATTTTCCTTCAATTACAGTATCTTTATCTGCCCATAACTTAAATTCTACATTCCATTTTTGTGGAAAAGCAGGCAATAAATATATTTTTTCCCTGTCCGTCTGCATTATCATTTTCTGAAGTTGATTCAATATATTCGCACCATGATCAGTATCTGGAACCGCATCATATATAGGTCCCCACATGGCTGGAAATCTTGTTCCAGGATTTGTTAAATTACAATTATTTATAAGTATCTCTGCAGCTTCATCTTTTAAT
>JAHHTM010000353.1 GCA_020024675.1 Muricomes sp. | reverse complement strand
ATATTCATCTTCTTTCATCCTGTTGAGGCGAACCAGATTAATTTCCAGACGAGATTCATTATCGTCGACGGACTGATAGAGCGAATCTAAAGAGTTTTTGTATTCATTATGATTCTTCAAATTCATTCTATTTTGAAAACGAAGATAATTTAAAGAAACCAGAGTCAGAGCCTTCGGATTATTTGTCTGTCTCTTAAAAGAAATCCACTGCTGATAGTATTGTTCCTTTGGCTGAATAGAAATAGCCCGTTGTAAAAGAAAATCATATAATGTAGGGTGTAGTGCTCGGGCATCTTTTCCTAAATCAAGAATTTTAGCGAACGAATCAGTCTTGGTCTCTTGAAGCACCTTTACGGGAGAAAGGGAAAGATTCAATTCTTTCTGAATCTTTTCTTCAAACAAATTTGGAGTCCATTCACGAATATCTTCCGGAACAAAATCTTTCAAATCTGTTCTTTGTTGTATGTTCCATCTGTTCTGGTTATAATAAGTCTGATACATTTCTGCTGTCAGAGAATGTAATAAAGCAATCGTGGCAGGATCTTTCTGTTCTGAAATGAATTTATCCATCAATACCAGCTGATCAGGAAAATTATCAATATCTTTCTCAAGCTTTTCTCTGATCTGTTTTACTAGTAGCTGGATAACCTCAGAAGAGCTCTGAGTATCATTCATAGCTCTTTCTAGGGAAAAAACAGTTTTAGAGTCTTGTCGTGCGGTAGCATAATAACTTGTTGAAGTTATTGTGGCTATCAATAGGAAAGGAATAAAAAATGCTCTTAATTTCATGATCTTATATATTCTGATTCCGAAAGTTCTTTGTTTCTTATGAATTCGGAATCTGGTTTATATATTAGATACAAATTAAGAGCAAAAAGTTGTGAATAATATGTTAAAATGAAGTAAAAAACTTATTTCCTGCGAATATAGGTCACAAAAGAGTAAGGAATAAGATTTTTTTCATCAGTAGAGAAATCCTCTCTTCCCACTTCTTCCCATTGATTCAAATCGATCTTAGGGAAAAATGCATCTGCATCATCGTATGACTGATGTACATGTGTAACATACAATTTATCTACATCATTAATAGTCTGATGATATACTTGGGCTCCTCCGATAATGAAAACTTCCTCTTCATCTTTACATAATTCCAAAGCATCCTTTAATGATTTGCAAGGGTATGCATTTTCAAAAGTAGTGTCAGTATGCGAAGTCAGAATAACATTCTTACGTTTAGGCAGTGCACCATTAGGAAGAGACTCGAATGTTTTTCTTCCCATAATGATGGTATGTCCTGTTGTAAGAACTCTGAAATGTTTCATATCAGCAGGCAGGTGCCATAAAAGTTGCTGATCTTTACCAATAGCATAATTGTCTGCTATGGCAACGACTATAGAAATTGTACTCATTCCTGGCTATTATCTAATGATTAATGATGAATTTATTTTATACTGGATAAAATCAGACAGCTACAGTCCCTTTGATATGGGGATGCGGATTATATCCTATAAGATTAAAGTCTTCGTATTTGAAATCGAAGATACTTTTTACATCCGGATTGATTTCCATCTTTGGCAGCGGACGAGGTTCACGCGTAAGTTGCAATTTTACCTGTTCCATGTGGTTGGAATAGATATGTGCATCGCC
>JAHHTM010000352.1 GCA_020024675.1 Muricomes sp. | reverse complement strand
ATCTTATCCAACGGCTTGTCTGTTCCTGGAAATACCATTGTAGCATAATAATTTACAAAAATAAGATTACTCTTCTTCGCCACTTCTGCCAGCCACTCATTCAGCTCTTTGATATAATTTTTTCTACTCCTTTCATCCATCAGGATCGGAATATGAATTGGTAAAAGAGATGTTAGAATCAAGCAGATATTTTCTTCTTTTGCCTGTTGTACAAGTTCTGTAATATGCAGCTTTGCAGTTGCCACTACTTGATTATACGGTGTCGGCTCCAATCTTTTCCAATAATCCCCTTCCAGCTCTATGGAATCATTAATTCCTATTCCCAGGATACAATATCTTGGACGTAATTGAACTGCATCTGTATAAAATCGCTTTTTTAAGTACTTTGTTGTATCTCCCGCAATGCCCCTATTAACAAGAAAGTGATTACCACTTCCAAAATATGCATTTAGCTCCCAATACTCTGTAATGGAATCCCCAATAAAGAGAAAATCTGGCTTTTGGTTTGTGTAGCATAATGCATGATTTTTTATATCGAACTCTTTTCTTTTTTTATCCGCTGCAACATTTTCAGAGAAATATTCCAGCATCATGTATCCTTCATCTGTTGAAATCATCTGTTGCCTCCTTTTGATTACTATAAATATGCGTTTGCAAAACACCACAAACCGCATAGATACAGCCTTTTTTGTTACAAAATAAAATATCTCCTCAAAACTCATTTGCAAAGTAAGATTCCTACCATAAAATTTGTATGTCCTATCTTCCTGATGATTTATTGCTCGCTGACATTACATAACTTATTACCGCAATAGTTGCTAATAAAATTCATCAATATAAGTATCCGTAGCCTGAAACCTCTGATTGTCTGACAACGTAGGACTCTATCTACATTTCCATCAGGATTGCAAACGTGTTTCTCAATTACCTATATTATAAAAAATAAGTGCATATTCCGAAACTGAATATGCACTCAAAAATAGTATTATACGCTTATTTTATTTCCTTTTTCACATAAAGAGGGTATGACATTCTCTGAAACTCTACCTGTGTGTTTATATCTTCATTAGAGAATTATTTCATTGTCCATAGCTATGTAATCAATAACCTGACAGATTCTAACACGCTGATCCTGGTTTTAAAACAGATGTTTGAAAATGAGTACTATTGTATCTTCCCTGATGGGAAAAAATTGCACCCACTCATACGGAAACGCGAGAACCGTCATTCTCCCACACAATACTATTCACTTAAATTTATATCTTCTTCACTATATAGCACTTCCCCGTTGCTTTCAATCACTTTCTGATACCAGTAAAATGATTTCTTCTTATACCGTTCCATCGTACCTGTTCCATCATCATTTCTGTCTACATAAATGTATCCATATCGTTTTTTTAATTCTGCAGTAGATGCACTGACAACATCGATACATCCCCAGGATGTGTATCCCATAATTTCCACACCATCCTGAACTGCTTCTCCCACCTGTATCAGGTGATCCTTAAGATACTGAATCCGGTAATCATCCTCTACTGTTTTATTTCCATTCTCATCTTCGTTCAGAACATCTACAGCTCCCAATCCATTCTCTACAATGAACAGCGGCTTCTGATAGCGATCATAAAACATATTCAGCACATAGCGCAATC
>JAHHTM010000351.1 GCA_020024675.1 Muricomes sp. | reverse complement strand
TTTAATAACTCTATATTACATGTTCTATCTTGTATTTTAAATACAAATCTATTACAATACTTATAACTTATCATTACAAATTTAAGAGGCCTCTCTATGGAAAACACGAAATGTAAATACAAAAAAATTGCATATCACCTTCAAGAATTAATTTTAAATAACACTTATCCTCCGAATTCTATTCTTCCCACTGAACAGCAATTGTGCAGTACTTTTTCTGTTAGTCGGCAGACCGTTCGGCAGGCATTAAAATTTCTTATTGATGAAGGTCTTATCGAACGTCGTCAGGGAAGTGGAAGCCGCGTGCTGCCTAGACAATGTAAATCAAGCTCCATTAATCACACTGTTGCAATTATTACAACTTATATCAGTGATTACATTTTTCCTGGCATTTTACGAGAAGTGGAAGCTGTTCTGTCTGCTAATAATTGCACTCCTTTGCTCTATGCAACATCCAACCAAGTATCCAATGAGCGAAAAATCTTGCAAAACTTATTAAACCTCGCAGATTCTCAAGGACTTGACGGTATTTTAGTTGAAGGAACAAAAGCTGCTCTCCCAAATCCAAACCTAGATCTTTATGAAGAAGTAAAAAAACGCAGGATTCCACTTGTATTTTTCAATAGTAACTACGAATCGTTACAGGCCGTTTCTATTATAGATGACAACTATGCCGGTGGATATCAGCTTGTAGAATACTTAATGAAAAAAGGACATACACGCATTGCCGGAATCTTCAAAAATGATGATATACAAGGTCATCAAAGATATGCCGGTTTCATTGCCGCTTTGCGAGACCATAATCTACCTATGGAAGATTGTAATATCTACTGGTATTGTACAGAAGACAAAGTTAATATGACTCCCGAAAGTTCTCTTTGGGACACACATATATTCCATACTCTCAAAGACTGTACTGCTGTTGTATGTTATAACGACGAGATTGCAAGCTACCTTGTTCAATGCCTGCTTTATCATCATATATCCATTCCACAAGAAATAGCTGTTGTCAGTTTCGATAACAGCCTATACAGTGATTTGACTGCCTGCCGCATTACTTCTTTGTCCCATGGTCCTTATAATACCGGACATCTGGCAGCTGAAGCACTTATGAAACTGTGTAATGGAGAAGAAGTGCATTCCAAAAAACTTCCCTGGTTCCTTGTTGAAAAAGAAAGTTCTTAAATATTTATAAGCTTTCCATTTATCTAGATAGTTTCCAACTAACTGCCTGCTTACGCTGCATTATAAATCTTTGATAAATTCCATTTTGATTGATCAGTTCTTCATGTGTACCAAATTGTACAATTTTGCCGTGATCAACAACTAAAATCTGATCCGCATTTCGCACCGTTTTAAGTCTGTGGGCAATTAAAATTATTGTCTTTTTACGTGTAAGTTCATCAATTGCCTGCAACAACTCTTTTTCGTTCTCTGGATCAACATTAGCCGTTGCTTCATCCAGAATGATAATTGGTGCATCTTTCATAATTGCTCTGGCAATAGATAATCTTTGACGCTCTCCTCCTGATAATGAACCACCACTTTCTCCAATAACTGTATCATATCCTTTTGGAAGCGCCATAATAAATTCATGGCATTTTGCCTTTTTCGCTGCATTCATTACTTCTTCCATAGATGCATCCGGCTGTCCAAAACGTATATTATTGGCTATCGT
>JAHHTM010000350.1 GCA_020024675.1 Muricomes sp. | reverse complement strand
CCTCAACACACACTTAAACTCACCAAACAACTGATTATATCGTTTTTCAATATCGGTTTTGGTTTCTCTGTTATATGTAAGTGTAAGTATGCTTCCTGGAGAAACTCCGCATTCCAACATTAAATATGCAATTCTTGAAACCAAAACTGTTGTTTTTCCTGAGCCTGGTACAGACAAAAGAAGGGTGTTTTCCTCAACCGACAAAACACCCTGTAATTGCTGTTCATTTAATTTTATATTATGCTTTTCTTCTAAATAATCAGCTACATTAATCATTTTTAATCTTTTCTTCTTCGCACAATAGCTCCATTTTTGACTTTTCTATCACAATCCACAGACAAAGCCATTTCCGGATGACGAGCAATATCAATCAGTTCTCCATTTTCATCCTTAATATTTGCTATTGTAATTTCAAATGGTTTTTCACCTGGTGAAAGAATCTCAACAAGTTCACCTTGCTCAAATCTATTTTTCTGAACAAGATTTATTCTTCCATCTTCACATCCTGTAACTACTGCTACAATATCATAATCTCTTGTATATCCGCCATTTTCATAATACTGGTCAGGTCTATCAAGATAAAATCCTGTTGAGTATTTTCTATGACTTACTTTCTGAACTTCATCAACAAGCCATTGTTCCGGTTTATATCCATCAACACCTTCGCTTTCATCTATAGCAATTCTATATGCATTTGTTATTACAGAAACATAGTAAGACGACTTAGCTCGTCCCTCTATTTTAAAGCTTGTTATACCTGCTTTTTTAAGCATATCAATATAAGGAAGCATACACATATCTTTAGCGTTCAGAATATATGAACCATGTTCATTTTCGCCTATTGGGAAATACTGACCTGGACGCTTTTCTTCCATCAAATAGTAATTCCATCTGCATGGCTGTGCACACTCGCCTCTATTTGCATCTCTACCTGTCAGATAGTTTGAAATCAAACATCTTCCTGATACAGACATACACATTGCACCATGTACAAAAGCTTCTATCTCCAAATCTGGAGATGTTTTTGCTCTGATCTCTGCAACCTCTTCTATGCTTAATTCTCTTGCAAGCACTACTCTCTTTGCTCCCATATCATAAAAAGCCTGTGCAGTAGCATAGTTTATAACGCCTGCTTGAGTTGAAATATGAATCTCCATATTTGGTATTATCTTTTTAACTAATGTCAGCACACCTATATCTGTAACAATTACAGCGTCTACACCAATGCTGTCAATATATTTTAAATATTCAGGCAGTTTATCAATTTCATTATTTCTTGGCAATGTATTAAGTGTAAGATAAACTCTTACATTATGCGCATGACAATACTCTACTGCCTCTTTAAGCTGTTCTTCATTAAAATTGGTCTGTGATGCTCTCATTCCATATTCACAGCCAGCCAAATACACTGCATCAGCTCCAAATGTAACTGCTGCTTTAAGCCTTTCAAAATCACCCGCTGGTGACAAAAGCTCGGGTTTAATCATAAATTTTGCTCCTTTATACTAATCCTGCTTTTCTTAAATTTCTCTCATGCTCTTTTAATGTCTTTGCATAATAATTCTCACCAGTTTTCAAATTAGAACAAAAATAGAAATATTCTGTTTGAGCTGGTTCAAGTGTAGCATTTATTGCCTCCATACCAGGATTACATATTGGTCCCGGCGGCAATCCGCTTCCTTTATAGGTATTATA
>JAHHTM010000035.1 GCA_020024675.1 Muricomes sp. | reverse complement strand
CCATAGAAGGAGACGGTGCAGCTGCCATGCGTTATACAGAAGCACGTCTTGCAAAATTTACACAAGATGCATATCTTTCAGACTTGGATAAAAATGTCATAGATTTTGGACCAAACTTTGATGAAACAGAAAAAGAACCACTTGTTCTTCCGGTTCGTGTACCAAATCTTTTGGTCAACGGAGCAGAAGGTATCGCAGTAGGTATGGCAACAAGTATTCCAACGCATAATCTTGGTGAGGTTATCGATGCTGTTAAGGCGTACATGAAAAATGGAGATATCAGTACAAAGCAACTGATGAAATATGTAAAAGGACCTGATTTTCCAACTGGTGGCATTGTAGTTAATAAAGATGATCTACTTTCAATTTATGAAACTGGACAGGGAAAAATAAAACTTCGCGGAAAGGTGGAAATTGAAGATCTAAAAGGTGGAAAAAAACAACTGGTTATTACAGAAATACCGTATACAATGATTGGAGCAGGAATCGGGAAATTTTTAAATGATGTATATCATTTAGTCGAGACAAAGAAAACAAATGACATTGTGGATATTTCGAACCAGTCATCTAAGGATGGAATCCGTATCGTGTTAGAGTTAAAAAAAGGTGCTGATATAGAAAATCTTACAAATATGCTTTATAAGAAGACAAGATTAGAGGATACGTTCGGTGTCAATATGCTTGCTGTAGCAAACGGTAGACCAGAAACACTAGGATTAAAAGAGATTATCGAACATCATGTGGACTTTCAGTTTGAACTTGCTACAAGAAAATATAAGACGCTTCTAGCAAGAGAAAGGGACAAACAGGAAATACAGGAAGGCCTCATTAAAGCATGTGATGTCATTGATCTTATTATAGAAATTCTTCGAGGAAGCAAGTCTATTAAAGATGCGAAGGAGTGTCTTGTAAACGGAGTTACAGATTCGATTACTTTTAAAACAAAAATTTCAAAGAAAATGGCATCTATGCTCCGTTTTACAGAGAAACAGGCGACGGCTATTCTTGAAATGCGTCTCTATAAATTGATTGGTCTCGAAGTAGAAGCGCTGATGAAAGAACATGACGAGACAGTAAAAAGTATTGCACGTTATGAAGATATCCTTAACAATTATGACTCTATGTCAGAACTTATTATGTCAGAGCTTGATGAATACAAAAAAGAATATGGAAGAAAACGACGCACACAGATAGAAAATGCAGAGGAAGCAGTGTTTGAGGAAAATAAAATAGAAGAACAAGAAGTTGTATTTCTTATGGATCGCTTTGGATATGTAAAGACAGTGGATATATCTGTATATGAGCGAAATAAAGAGGCGGCAAATAAGGAAAATAAATACATTGTTCGTTGTATGAATACCGGAAAAGTGTGTGTGTTTACAAATACCGGAAAAATGCATCAGATCAAGGTGCTAGATCTTCCATATGGAAAATTTAGAGATAAAGGAATTCCAATTGATAATGTGAGCAACTATCAAAGTAGTGAAGAACAGATTATTGCTGTTTTTGACGGAGAACAGATGAAATTTGCAAAACTTTTATTCGCAACAAAGCAGGGAATGATCAAAAAGACAGATGGAACTCAATTCCAGGTGATCAAGAGAACGATTGCAGCTACGAAATTACAAGAAAATGATGAACTGATATCAGTTGTGGTGGTAAATGATACGCAGCAAAGTGTTTTGCAGACAAAAGGTGGATATTTTCTTAAATTCCCGTTAGCAGATATACCGGAAAAGAAAAAGGGAGCAGTTGGTGTGCGTGGAATTAAACTTCAGAAAAAAGATGAACTTGAAACAGTTTATGTATTTGAAGATGGTACAGATACGGTTGTAAAGTTTGGGGAAAAAGAAGTATTTTTAAATCGACTCAAGCAAGCGAAACGTGATACACAAGGGACAAAGGCAAGAATGTAAGGCATTATAAATCATAGAATGCATCAAAAATATAATAGACCTTGCATTCTATATAGAAAGGTGTTATACTGACAATAGTTACATAAGAATCCGGCAGAAGAGTGAACGAAAGTTCACTCTTCTTTGTTGGTAGAAAAAAATATTTTAGTAACAAAAATAGTCTTCCGACAAGACGGGAAAAGAATAGAAAGGAAGTTAAGCGTGTCAAGAAGAGAAGAATACGAAAAACAGACAGAAATGCTGCTGGAACCGATCGTTTTAGAGCTAGGTTTTGAACTTGTAGATGTAGAATACGTAAAAGAAGCAGGAAACTGGTACTTAAGAGCTTATATTGATAAGCCGGGCGGAATTACAGTAGATGATTGTGAAATAGTCAGCAGAAAATTTTCAGATATCCTGGATGAAAAGGATTATATTGAAGATAGTTATATTTTTGAGGTGAGTTCTCCAGGACTTGGAAGACCCCTAAAAAAAGAAAAAGACTTCAAACGTAGTCTGGGTGAAGAAGTAGAAGTACGTACATACCGTGCAATTGATCGCCAGAAAGAATTTACAGGAATTTTGAAGGACTTTGATAAAGAGACCGTGACACTAGAATATGAAGACGAATCAGTACAGGTATTTGAAAAAAGCGATATCGCACTTATACGCTTAGCTTTAGATTTTTAAATCAGGAGGAAATTATAGAATGAATACAGAATTATTAGAAGCACTTACAATTCTTGAAGAAGAGAAAAACATCAGTAAAGAGACTATGATGGATGCTATTGAGAATTCTCTGATCAGTGCATGTAAGAATCACTTCGGTACATCAGATAATATTAAGATCATTATGGATCGTGAGACATGTGATTATTCCGTATATGCTGAAAAAGAAGTTGTTGAAGAAGTGTTTGATCCGGCAATTGAAATTTCACTGGAAGATGCAGAGAAAATAGATTCATCACTCACAATTGGTGATGTTGCACAGATTCCAATCGAATCAAAATCATTTGGACGTATTGCTACGCAAAATGCAAAGAACCTTATTCTTCAGAAAATCAGAGAAGAAGAAAGAAAAGTAGTATACGATCAGTACTTTGAGAAAGAAAAAGATATCGTGACAGGTATTGTACAGCGTTATGTTGGCAAAAACGTAAGTATTGATCTTGGAAGAGCAGATGCTATGCTTACAGAAAATGAGCAGGTAAAAGGAGAGGTGTTTAAACCTACAGAAAGAATCAAACTTTATGTAGTAGAGGTAAAAAATACAACAAAAGGACCTAAGATTCTTGTTTCACGTACTCATCCAGAACTTGTGAAACGTCTTTTTGAAGCAGAAGTTACAGAAGTAAGAGATGGAATTGTTGAAATTAAGAGCATTGCTCGTGAGGCCGGCTCTCGTACAAAGATTGCAGTTGCATCTAATGATGAAAATGTAGATCCAGTAGGAACATGTGTAGGTGTAAATGGAGCAAGAGTAAACGCAGTTGTTAATGAGTTGCGTGGAGAAAAAATCGATATTATTAATTGGGATGAAAACCCTGCATTATTGATTGAAAATGCATTAAGTCCTGCAAAAGTCATTTCTGTAATGGCTGATCCGGATGAAAAAGCGGCAAGTGTTATCGTTCCGGATTATCAGCTTTCACTTGCTATTGGTAAAGAAGGACAGAATGCAAGACTGGCAGCCCGTCTTACAGGATATAAGATTGATATTAAGAGTGAATCTCAGGCGATTGAATCAGGTGAGCTTTCTCCAAATTATATGGAAGAAGCATACTATGAGGAAAATGCAAAAGAAAATGAAGAATAATAACCTTATGCGAGGTGGAATAATTGAACAATAAAAAGATACCGATGCGTAAATGCGTAGGATGTGGCGAAATGAAACCGAAAAAAGAGCTGATTCGCGTGTTGCGTACAACAGAAGAGGAATTTGTATTAGATGTTACGGGAAAGAAAAATGGCAGGGGAGCATATATCTGTAATTCGAAAGAGTGCTTTTCAAAGGCTGTAAAAAATAAAGGGCTTGAACGTTCGTTTAAGCAGACGATTCCGGCAGAAGTATATACACGACTGGAAAAGGAGATGGATGAACTTGAATCAAAATAAGATTTTATCTCTTGTCGGTATGGCAACGAAAGCAGGAAGAACGGTAAGTGGAGAGTTTATGACGGAGCGCGAGGTAAAGTCAGGAAAAGCTACACTTGTGATCGTTGCATCTGATGCATCAGACAACACAAAAAAGAAATTTAAAGATTTGTGTAATTTTTATAAAGTTCCAATTTATTTTTATAGTGATAAAGACACCTTAGGGCATGCAATGGGGAAAGAATTCCGTGCATCTCTGGCGGTATTGGACGAAGGATTTGCAAAAGGGATTCGAAAACATTTTAACACGATTGACAATACGATTGCATAAATGGAGGTAGTAAGCATGACTAAAATGAGAGTACATGAGCTTGCAAAAGAGCTTGGAATGGAAAATAAAGAATTAATAGATGTTCTTGCAAAGAAGCATGTGGAAGTAAAAAGTCATATGAGTTCTTTGGACGATGATGTGGTAAATGAATTAAGAAAAGGTGTAAAAGCCGGAGGCTCAGAAGATCAGGGAGCGAAAAAGAAAAATATAGTACAGGTATTCCGCCCACAGAATTCAAAAAGCGGTGTTCGTGCACAGGGAAAAGGACAGCGCCCACAGTCTTCTAATAATCAAGGACAGCACAGAACAAGACCACAGTCTGCAAATGGTCAGGGAGCAACATCACAGGATGGAACTTCTCAGACAAGAAATAACAAATTTAATAATAACCGTGGAGACAGAAGACCAAATAATGGTCAAAGAGATGACAGAAATTTCGGAAACCATGACAGAAGACCGAATAATGGTCAAAGAGATGACAGAAGAGCTTCTGGAAATTATGACAGAAGACCAAATAACGGACAAAACAAGGACAGAAATTTTGGAAGTTCGAGAGAAAACAGAAACTTTGGTGGTCAAAGAGATGATAGAAATTTTGGCGGTTCAAGAGAAAATAATTCCTATTCTCGTCAAAATGACAGAAGAGATGACAGAAGAGATAATAGAAGAGACAATCATCGTGATGACAGAGAATCTTTATCATCAGCATTATTAGAACAGCAGAAGAATCAGAGAAATAAAGCAAGAGATAAAGAAAAAGATAATAAGAAAAAAGAATACAAAGAAAACGGTTTTGACAATAAGAGCAGACGTAACAAGAAACAAAAACAGGTTGCAGAAGTTCAAAAACCACAGCCAAAGCCAGTAGTTAAACAGGAAGAACAGATCAAACAGATCGTAATTCCAGAGGTGCTCACAATTAAGGAACTTGCAGATAAAATGAAAATAGTTCCATCTGCTATTGTTAAAAAACTGTTCCTTCAGGGGAAAATTGTTACAGTAAACCAGGAAGTTGATTATGATACAGCTGAAGAAATCGCAATGGAATTTGATGTGCTTTGTGAAAAAGAAGAAGTAGTTGACGTTATTGAAGAACTCTTAAAAGAGGACGAAGAAGATGAAGCTACAATGGTAAAACGTCCACCTGTAATCTGTGTTATGGGGCATGTTGACCATGGTAAAACTTCACTCCTTGATGCAATCCGTCATTCTAGTGTAACAACTCGTGAGGCTGGTGGTATTACACAGCATATCGGAGCATATGTGGTAGATGTCAATGGAGAACAGATTACATTCCTTGATACACCAGGACATGAGGCATTTACAGCAATGCGTATGCGTGGAGCAAGTTCTACAGATATTGCAATTCTTGTTGTTGCAGCAGATGATGGTGTTATGCCTCAGACAGTAGAGGCAATTAATCATGCCAAAGCAGCAGGAATTGAGATTATTGTTGCAGTTAACAAGATCGACAAACCAAGTGCAAATATTGATCGTGTAAAACAAGAACTTGCAGAATATGAATTAATTCCAGAGGACTGGGGTGGAAGCACAATTTTTGTTCCGGTATCTGCACATACAAAAGAAGGAATCCCTGAGCTTCTTGAGATGATTCTTCTCACAGCTGAAGTGATGGAATTAAAAGCAAATCCAAATCGTGCGGCGAGAGGTCTTGTAATTGAAGCACAGCTTGACAAGGGAAAAGGTAGTGTTGCTACAGTTCTTGTACAAAAAGGTACACTTCATGTAGGAGATGCAATTGCAGCTGGATCTGCACATGGTAAAGTAAGAGCGATGATGGATGATAAAGGTCGTCGTGTAAAAGAGGCAGGACCATCTCAGCCAGTTGAGATCCTTGGACTTAATGGTGTTCCAAATGCAGGAGAAGTTTTTGTTGGATGTGAAACAGAAAAAGAAGCAAGAAACTTTGCTGAGACGTTCATTGCTCAGAATAAAGCAAAACTTTTAGAGGAAACAAAATCTAAAATGTCATTAGATGATCTGTTCAATCAGATTCAGGAAGGTAACTTAAAAGAACTCAATATTGTTGTTAAAGCTGACGTTCAAGGATCTGTAGAGGCATTGAAGCAGAGCCTGCTTAAATTATCAAATGACGAAGTTGTTATTAAGATTATCCATGGTGGTGTTGGTGCTATTAATGAATCAGATGTTATTCTTGCATCTGCATCAAATGCAATCATTATTGGATTTAATGTTCGTCCAGATGCTACTGCAAAAGAAATTGCGGACAGCGAAGGGGTTGATTTAAGATTATACCGTGTAATTTATAATGCTATCGAGGATGTGGAAGCAGCTATGAAAGGTATGCTTGATCCAGTCTTTGAAGAAAAAGTACTTGGACACGCAGAAGTACGTCAGACATTCAAAGCTTCAGGAGTTGGAACAATTGCAGGTTCCTATGTACTTGATGGTACATTTGAAAGAAATTGTAAAGTACGTCTTACACGTGAAGGCATCGTGATCTTCGACGGACCATTAGCATCTCTTAAGAGATTTAAAGATGATGTAAAAGAAGTCAGAGCAGGATACGAGTGTGGATTTGTATTTGAAGGATACAATGATATTAAAGAAGGCGATCTTGTAGAAGCTTACAAGATGGTTGAAGTTGAAAGAAAATAAGAACGCTTTAAATAATTTAAAAGGAGCATTTATGAGAAAAAACAGTATAAAAAATACAAGAGTAAATACCGAAGTCTTAAAAGAATTAAGCAAGATTTTACGTGATGGAATCAAAGATCCAAGAGTAGCACCATTTACTTCTGTTGTTGCTGTTGAGGTTGCTCCAGACCTTAAGACATGTAAAGCATACATCAGTGTACTTGGTGATAAAAAAGCACAGGAAGACACTGTAAAAGGTCTCCAGAGCGCAGAAGGTTACATCAGAAGAGAACTTGCCAGAACAGTAAACATGAGAAATACGCCGGAAATTAAATTTATTCTAGACCAGTCTATTGAATATGGTGTAAACATGAGCAGAATGATCGATGAGGTAACAAAAGATCTGAAAGATGGAGAGGAATAAGTATGGCAGTTATTTTATCTGAAATCCTGGAAGGAAAACAAACAGTAGCCATTGGGGGACATATGCACCCCGATGGAGACTGCACAGGTTCCTGTCTGGGTCTTTATATGTATTTGTTGAACGAGTATCCAGATATGAAGGTAGATGTATATTTGGAGGAAATTCCACAGTCATATCATTTGATTGAAAAGATTGAAGATGTAAAGCATCAGATTACGGAAGATAAGCAATACGATTTGTTTATCTGCCTGGACTGTGGTGACAAATTACGTCTTGGATTTTCATCCACCTTATTTGACAATGCAAAACATACGGTATGCATTGATCATCATGTTAGCAACATTGCTTTTGCAGATGAAAATTACATTGTACCGGATGCAAGTTCTACATCTGAGCTTGTTTATACATTACTTGAAAAAGAAAAAATAACACGACCTATTGCAGAAGCTCTTTATATGGGGATTGTACATGATACCGGTGTTTTTCAGTATTCCTGTACATCACCAGAAACGATGGAAATTGGAGCAGAACTTTTAAGAAAAGGAATTAATGGAAGCAAAATTATTGATCAGACATATTATGAGAAAACCTATATTCAGAATCAGCTTTTAGGAAAAGCACTTCTAGAGAGCTTTTTGTTTCTTAACAAACAGTGTATTGTAGCAGTATTAGAAAAAAAAGATCTGGAATTTTGTGAAGCGGAACCGTCAGATACAGAAGGCATCGTAAGTCAGTTGCGTCTTACAAAGGGAGTGGAGGTTGCAGTATTCATGTATGGTTTAGATACACATCGATACAAAGTAAGCCTTCGTTCGAAAGAAAAAGTGGATGTAAGTTTGATTGCTAAATTTTTCGGTGGTGGTGGTCATGCGCGGGCTGCAGGAGCAACTGTGACGGGATCAAAATATGATGTGATCAATCAGGTTGCAGAACAGATTTCTTTCCAGCTTGGAAAAGGAAAATAATGAATTATGATAAATGGAATTATCAATGTCTACAAAGAAAAGGGCTTTACTTCTCATGACGTAGTAGCAAAGTTGCGTAGAATTGTAGGGCAAAAGAAGATTGGACATACAGGAACACTTGATCCGGATGCAGAAGGTGTTCTTCCAGTCTGTCTTGGAAGAGCAACAAAAGTCTGTGATATGCTTACAGATAAAGATAAAACTTATGAGGCAGTTCTTTTACTTGGAAAATCAACAGATACACAAGATATTTCAGGTGTAGTACTGGAAGAACATGAGGTTACAGGACTGGCAGAAGAAGAAGTAAAGAATTGTATACTTGCATACATAGGAGAATATGAACAGTTACCGCCTATGTATTCGGCTTTAAAAGTTAATGGAAAAAAACTATATGAATTGGCACGAGAAGGCAAAGTTGTTGAAAGAAAAACAAGAAAAGTTTTCATACATGAAATAAAGATTAAAGAAATTTGCCTGCCAAGAGTTTGTATGGAAGTACATTGCTCAAAAGGAACCTATATTCGTACACTCTGTCATGACATTGGGCAGGATTTAAAAATAGGTGGGTGTATGGAAAAACTTCTTCGTACGCAGGTTGGACAATTCAAGATAGAAAATAGTATCCGGTTATCCAAAATTCAGGAATTAAAAGACAAAGGAAAGCTTCTTGAAAATATAACGTCAGTGGATGAAATATTTTCGAAATATCCATCCGTTACAGTGGAAGGGAAAATTGCTGATCTTGCATATAACGGAAATCCTTTGAAACAAAAAGATCTTGATA